>NZ_JBVAYD010000010.1:0-78892 GCF_055413445.1 Lacticaseibacillus sp. 22
CTACTCTGAGGTTTTCATTCACCAATTAAAATACCACGCTAAACTTCGGTAATTTCCTTTTCCTTAGCTGCAGCAATTTCATCGATGCGTTTGGTTGCATCGTCAGTGGCTTTTTGCATATCTTTTTCAAGTCGATGCAATTCGTCTTCGGTGATGTCACCGTCTTTTTCCTGTCGCTTTAACTTATCAAGTCCTTCACGGCGGATATTACGAACTGCGATTTTGGCGTTTTCAGAGAACTTGCCGACTTCTTTGGCAATTTCCTTCCGCCGTTCACCCGTCAGCTGAGGAATGACCAAACGAATCACATCGCCGTCATTGGCAGGGTTAATGCCAAGATCACTGGCGTTGATAGCCGTTTCGATGTTCTTAAGTGATGATTTGTCATATGGACTAATCTGCAAAACCCGTGCTTCCGGAACCGTGATTGCCGCCATTTGGTTCAATGGCGTTGGCGCACCGTAATAATCGACCGTAATCTGATTAAGCAAGCTGGCATTAGCACGGCCTGCACGGATGTTGCCTAGTTCACGCTGTAATGATTCTTCGGTTTTACCCATATTGACTTTTGCTTGTTCAATAATTTGATTTGCCATTAGCTTCTCCCTTCGATTGTGGTGCCGATTTTTTGACCTTCCACAACCCGTTTGATATTGCCGGGCTCGTTTAAGTTAAAGACAACTAAGTCGATATCGTTGTCCATTGACAAGGTGCTGGCAGTCGAGTCCATGACTTTTAGATCCTTGTTGATGATGTCCATGTGTGTCAGACTCTCATACTTGACGGCATTGGTGTCTTTATTTGGATCGGCTGAATAAACGCCGTCAACATTATTCTTTGCCATCAGGATAACCTCAGCGCCGATTTCTGCTGCCCGTAACGCTGCAGTCGTGTCAGTGCTGAAGTATGGGTTACCGGTGCCGCCAGCGAAAATAACGACGCGGCCTTTTTCCAGATGGCGAATAGCTTTACGCCGAATATAAGGTTCGGCGATTTGCCGCATTTCAATTGACGTCTGAACCCGAGTCGGTACACCTTGGCTCTCCAGGTTATCTTGCAAAGCCAACGCATTCATCACCGTTGCCAGCATCCCCATATAGTCGGCTTGGGCGCGTTCCATTCCCATCTCGGCGCCGGTTTCACCGCGCCAGATATTGCCGCCACCGCACACAATGGCAATTTGTACACCCAGTTCGTGCACCTCTTTGATCTGTTGGGCAATTTTGGCAATGACTGGTGGCTTAATGCCAAACCCAGCCTCGCCTGCCAATGCCTCACCGCTGATCTTTAAAATGATCCGTTTATATTTGACCATGTATCTTATACCTCCGTTGGTTGCTGGCACTATTTTACCATAGTCGCAGAGTTTCTGCGGCAAGAAGCTGTTGCTAACCGCTAAGTTTTACCGGCAATTCGGCTGAATATCAAAAACATTCATAGGCTGTCACTGTCAACTTTTTCTCAGTTTTACTCTAATAGGTAAACTCCAATAGTCTGAGCTGGCTATTCGTCCTCACATAACGCGCTCCCCCGACGCAAAAGTCTGCGTGTAAGGACCTCAGTCGCAATGGCCAAAGACCGGCCATCACGCCTGAGGCCACTTACACTCCGACTTCTATCCGCGCCGGCTCGCGCTCAGCCATAACGCGCTCCCCCGACGCAGAAGTCTGCGTGTAAGGACCTCAGTTGCAATGGCCAAAGACCGGCCATCACACCTGAGGCCGCTTACACTCCAACTTCTAACCGCGCCGGCTCGCGCTCAGCCATAACGCGCTCCCCGGCGCAAAAGTCTGCGTGTAAGGACCTCAGTCGCAATGGCCAAAGACCGGCCATCACGCCTGAGGCCACTTACACTCCGACTTCTATCCGCGCCGGCTCGCGCTCAGCAAAAAAAAGACGCTGCCACAGAGACAGTGCCCTTTTCTTGTCATTAACCCTTGATCTGGTCCATGACTTCATCTGCGAAGTTTTCTTGTTTCTTTTCAATGCCTTCGCCGACTTCATAACGAACGTAGCCTTTAACCTTGCCGCCTTTAGCCGCAACGTACTTGGCAACTGTCTGATCCGGATCCTTAACGAATTCCTGATCAACCAGTGAGATTTCACTCAACCACTTGTTAACGCGACCTTCAACGATCCGCGGAACAATTTTTTCCGGCTTGCCTTCGTTTTTGGTTTCTTCAGTGAAAATGTCGGTCTGATGTTGTAATTCATCAGCTGGCACTTTACTACGATCTAAATATTCAGGATTGATCGCAGCAACATGCATAGCAACGTCTTTGGCAGTGGCATCATCGGCGCCATCCAAAACCGTCAGCGCTGCAATTTGGCCACCATTATGCAAGTAGGCACCAAAATGTTCATTGTCGGTCTTGGTCACAATCTGGAAGCGCCGCAAGCTGATCTTTTCACCAATAACACTGGTCAAGGCGATGGCACCTTCATCAATGGTCTGGCCGTCGCTCATCTTGGTGGCCTTGGCAGCATCAAGATCAGCTGGCTTATTAGCAGCAATCGCAGCAGCTACCTTGTTAACATAGTCTTTGAACTGATCATTTGAAGCAACAAAATCGGTCTCAGAGTTAACTTCAACAATTGCGGCAGTATTGCCGTCAACTGCGATTTCCGCTAAGCCTTCAGCGGCGATGTTGCCACTCTTCTTAGCCGCTTTTGCCAAGCCTTTTTCACGTAAGACATCAATTGCCTTATCCATATCGCCATCAGCTGCAACCAATGCCTTCTTAGCATCCATCATGCCGACTTGGGTACGATCACGTAATTCTTTAACTTGTGCAGCAGTAATTTGAGCCATGGATCTGATCCTCCTTGATTGTAAAAAAGCTGCCTGCAGATCTTGCAGTATGCGAAACCCTCAGACAGCTTAATGTTTAATTAATTAGTTAGCGCGCTTGTTGTCGCCTTCGACAGCTTCCACGATATCTTCCATGGAATCAGCCTTCTTGTCGGCAGCCGGTTGTTGTTCCTGATCATCTTCTTGATCTTCGCCTTGGTTACCTTCAATAATCGCATCTGCCATCTTGGAAGTAATCAAACGAACGGCACGAATCGCGTCATCGTTTGAAGGGATAATCACGTCAATGTCATCAGGATCGGTGTTGGTATCAACCATCGCAACAATCGGAATGTTCAGCTTTTGGGCTTCCTGAACGGCAATCTTTTCTTTGCGTGGATCAACAATGAACAATACGTCAGGAATCCGTGGCATATCTTCAATCCCGCCAAGGAACTTCTCAAGCTTGTCTTGTTGCTTCTTCAGAAGAGAAACTTCTTTCTTAGGAAGGACATCAAAAGTGCCATCAGTTGCCATCTTCTTGATGTCTTTAAGCCGTTTGATTCGAGTCTGAATCGTGTTCCAGTTGGTCAAAGTGCCGCCAAGCCAGCGATGGTTGACGTAAAATTGGCCGGCACGGGTTGCTTCTTCGGCAATCGCATCCTGAGCCTGTTTCTTGGTCCCAACGAACAGGAAAACCCCGCCGTTTTGTGCTTCTTCTTTAACGAAATTGTAAGCATCGTCAATCATCTTAACGGTCTTTTGCAGATCAATGATGTAGATACCGTTTCTTTCCGTAAAGATATACGGCTTCATCTTAGGGTTCCAACGACGGGTTTGATGCCCGAAATGTACACCAGCTTCAAGAAGCTGTTTCATGCTTAATACTGCCATGTGTTTGTTCCTCCATTTGGTTTTATTCCTCTTGACGACGTCGCCTCGCAGATGGACTTCAACAGAAGCACCCCACTCACGATCAGTCAGTCAATGTGGTTTGTGCATACCGCACTCGATAAAGTATACCGACTTTTCATCACTTTGACAAGCCCTGCCACTTGACATGATGCGCCGACAAAAAAAGTTCTTTACGACGGCGGCTCTGATGTTTAAAATGCCATTCCGCCGACAGCGCTTCGTGTTTGTCCGCAAACGCTTCATGATACAGTAAGCGCACGGGGCGGCGAGAAGCCGTATACTTGGCTCCTTTGCCAGCGTTATGTGTTGCCACCCGGGCTGCCACGTCATCCGTAAACCCGCCATAAAACGTCCCATCCGCACATAGTAAAACATAAAAGTAATACGGTTTAGTCGCCATGTAACAGCCTCCTGACAAACGGCGTATAACCGCCATCAGCTTCATGAACAATCAGCGGTGGCATAATCCGCAAACCATCCGGACGACCGGCTTTAATCGCGGCAATCAAGACCATATTGGCTTCCCGGTCTTCACGCGGATGAATGAATTGCAGCTGTTTAGGTGCCAATCCGACCGCGGTCAGCGTTGCCAATAACTCAGCCAGCCGATCCGGACGATGCACAAAGTAGGCTTTCCCTTGATATTTCAACAAATCAGCGCTTACTCTCGCCACCGTTGCAAAATCAGTCGTCAACTCATGGCGCGCGATGGCCAGATGATCATTAGGATTCGTAATACTCCGGGCACTGATCTTGAAATATGGCGGATTACAGGTCACCACATCCACTGAATCCTTGGCCACAAACTTGGTAGTGTCCGCCAAATCACCTTCGTGGACGTCAACGTTAGCCAATGCATTCAACGCCACACTGCGACGCGCCATGTCGGCCAGCCGCGGCTGCAACTCAACCATGGTCACGCGGTTATCCGTTTTACGCGCCAAGAAAAGCCCCACCGCACCATTGCCGGCAGCCAAGTCAACCACCCGACTGTGCCGTTTAATCTGGGCAAAATTTGCCAACAGCACCGCATCCAATGAAAAAGAAAAAACGGCCCCGCTTTGAATAATTTTAATGTGCCGACTAGCAAGCACATCAACCCGCTCACCAGGCAATAATGACATCTCCAACACCTTTTTCCTAAAAAGCTAAAATTCGGCAAACAGCCTTCCGTGAATCGCGATAACAGATGAAATCATAGCACACACAAACCGCCACTAGCTACAGCTTTTCAGTCTGGTGGTTCGCGCTCCATTATAAAACGGGAGGAAGCCAATGCTAACCGATTAATGGTATAATCTACATCAAAAGTTTAACCACGAAGGAAGAATAAGCCATGTTTTATAGTTTTCTGCGTTACGTCGTTGCCAGTTTAATCTGGCTCATAAACGGACACTCTCAAACCCAGGAGAAACAGGAATTGCCGGATGGGCCGTTTGTTCTGGTCGCGCCACATCGTTCCTGGCTCGATCCGGTTTTCCTCGCACTTGCCGCTTGGCCGCACCATTTTTCATTTATGGCTAAAAGTGAACTGTTTAAAAATCCATTGCTCCACTGGCTACTGGTGAAAGTCGGGGCCTTTCCGGTTGATCGGGCGCATCCCGGGCCGAGTGCGATCAAGGTTCCGGTTCGCGCATTGAAACAGGAAGGCAAAGCGTTGATGATCTTTCCAACCGGTTCGCGCTATTCGGCAGATATGAAAGGCGGCGCAATTTTAATCGCCAAACTGGCAAAAGCACCGATTGTTCCAGCAGTTTATCAAGGTCCCGGGACGTTTTGGTCTCTGTTTAAACGCAAACCGATTATCGTTCGGTTCGGCAAACCTGTTGATCCGCCAAAAGGAAGGCTGACTGATGAAGCGCTTGCTGCTTTCAGCGACGAGCTACAGGAAAATTTTGCTGCTTTGGATCATGCGATTAATCCCCATTACAAATACGTTCCTGATAAGAAAAAGTATCTGGAAGAAAAAGAACACGGAGAAGTATAAGGTTCGCTTGTCGAGCCTTTTTCCTTTGTTACCAAATAAAAGAAAGCGAGTAAGTTAATGAAGCTTTGGAAACAAATGACCCGCAAACCGGATTTGCAAGCTGCTCTTAAAGCCGATGACTTGTTGACCCGCAGCCTGACAACCCGCGACTTGATTGCACTTGGCATTGGCGCCGTTATTGGTACCGGTATTTTTATTTTACCCGGCACCGTGGCCGCAACCACCAGTGGCCCGGCGATCACGATTGCCTTTATTTTGGCCGCCATCGTATGCTCACTGGCTGCCATGTGTTATGCCGAATTTGCTTCGGCGCTGCCTGTCGCAGGTTCGGCTTATGCATATGGCAATATTGTGTTTGGTCAGGTATTCGGCTGGATTATCGGCTGGGCATTGATTCTTGAATATATGTTGGCGGTAGCTGCTGTCTCGACTAGTTTCTCAGCTTATTTTGCCAGTTTGCTTTCCGGGTTTCACATCACGCTGCCGACTGCTATTGCCGGTCCATTTTCACCTAGTCACGGTACGTACATTAATCTCATTGCGGTGATCGTTGTTTTGCTGATCGGCATGATGCTCTCGCGCGGCATGCAGTCATCGATGGCGATTAACCGGTTAATGGTACTGGTCAAGTTGCTCATCATCCTAATTTTCGTTGTCGTTGGGTTCTTTTATGTGCAGCCCGCCAATTGGCACCCTTATATGCCGTTCGGGGCAAAAGGCGTTCTTGCCGGAGCGGCCTTGGTTTTCTTTGCTTATCTCGGCTTTGATGCGGTATCGGCCTCGGCACCTGAGGTTAAACAGCCGCAGAAAACGTTACCCCGCGGCATCATCGGTACCTTAATCATCGCGACAATTTTGTATGTTTTGGTCGCCATTGTCTTGACAGGCATGGTGCCGTTTACCAAACTGGACGTAGCTGATCCGGTTGCTTTTGCGCTCCGCGTTGTTCATCTACGCGGTCTCGGCGGGTTCATTTCGGTAGGCGCGCTGGCTGGCATGTTCACCATGATGGTCACCATGATTTATAGCTCATCCCGCCTGATTTATGCGATCGGGCGTGACGGCTTGTTACCACGCTGGTTCGGTCATGTCAGCGGGCACTTACCGGAAAATGCGCTGTGGACAGTGGTTACGGTGATTGCTTTGATGGGTGGCTTGGTGCCGCTAAATCAGCTTGTCAACTTAGTTAATATTGGAACGTTAATTGCCTTTGCGTTTGTTTCAATCGGCATCATCCCCCTTCGTCGCCACGAAGCCATTAACAATCAGGGCTTTCAGGTTCCCGGCTATCCGGTGACGCCGATTGTCTCATTTCTCTTTTGCTTGTTGCTGATGACCCAACTAAGTGCCGAGACGTGGCTGATGAGTCTGGCTTGGTTTGCGTTTGGATTAGTCATCTATTTCAGCTACGGCATTCGTCACGGTCACGTGTCTGAAGCCAAAATCCGGTAAACGTTAAAGAAAGGATAATGAACAGTGGTCAATAATCAAACGGCAACCTGCCTTGTTGATGGTCAAGTTTACGCGATCAGTGATGGCCTTTTCTTAAGCGATCTTGAAACCAAACTGGTCAATATCATTAAAAACGACTATCCGCGCGCGACCAAAAACAGCTTCATCTGCAATGCGCATCTATTAAATTACCGACTTGAGCGCATGCGCCGGCAACAACGCCAGGATGAACGGGCACATGAAAAGATCAATCGCAAAATGTCGCAGGCTTTGGTTAAAGATGATTTTCAGCTGACTGATGTTTATGACAACATGGAGTCCACGATCACATTTGGCGAACGGATTGCCGATGCGGTGGCCAAATATGCCGGTTCATGGCCGTTTATCATTATCTTTTCCAGTTTTATGATTGTCTGGATGATCCTCAATACGGTCGGGATTTTCGGTAAACGGTTTGATCCGTTCCCGTTTATTCTGTTAAACCTATTTTTGAGTATGGTCGCAGCCTTACAAGCACCGTTAATTATGATGAGCCAAAATCGGGCAGCGGAGTATGATCGCTTGGAAGCCAAAAACGATTACCATGTGAATCTTAAATCCGAAGAAGAAATTCGCCTGCTGCATTCAAAACTGGATCATATCATTGCTGACGATAACCCTAATCTGTTCGAAAGCCAGCGCCTAACCGTCGAAGTGTTAGGCGAAATGGTTAATCAGCTAAGTGAAACGCGGCAGCAGCTGGCCTTACTTAAAGCCAGTCAAGACGAGGCAAACCGTACGCAACTTGACACGAAGATAAAAAAATAGAACATCCGCTACTTTGTGCAAAAGCCAAAAGTAGCGGATGTTCTTTTATATCTAAGCTGCCATTACCGCGATGCTTCCTCACCCTCGCCAACTTGCAGGTGATACATTTCGTAATACCGCCCATGCTGTGCAAGTAGCGATTCATGTGTGCCGCGCTCGACAATGCGACCGGCATCTAAGACCAAAATCAAATTGGCATCCTGAATCGTGGACAATCGGTGGGCAATGGCGATGGTGGTGCGACCTTGACGAATCCGCCGCAGTCCTTCCTGAATCACGGATTCGGTTTCGGTATCAATGTTTGCCGTTGCTTCATCCAGTACCAGAATTTTAGGATCAGTCACCACCGTGCGGGCAAATGAAATCAGTTGACGCTCGCCACTCGAGAATTCACTTCCGCCTTCAATAACCCGCGCGTGATAAGTGTCGGGCAATTTATTGATGAAGCGATCAGCCTGTACAAATTCCGCCGCTGCTTTGACTTGCTGATCGGTAATCTGATCATTAAACAGGCGAATGTTGCTGCTGATATCGCCGTAAAACATAAACGAATCCTGCAAGACTAAGCCGAGCTTTTTGCGCAACTCCGGCATCGGATAATCGCGAATATCCACATCGTCAATCAAAATCTGTCCTTGGCCAAACTCGTAAAAGCGCATCATCACATTGATAATCGAGCTTTTCCCGGAACCGGTATGACCGACTAACGCCACCGTTTCGCCAGGATTGGCCACAAAGCTAATATCGTGCAGAATGTCATGTTCACCATCATAGGCAAAACTGACATGGCGAAATTCGATTTTGCCTTGCTGAATAACGGCATGTGCATCCGGATGTTGTGCGGGCGCGTATTCCTTGCTGTCAAGAATCCGGAAAATGCGACTGCCGGCAACAACGCCATCCTGCAGAAACGACAGGTTATCCATCATGTTAACCATGGGATTGAAGAAATTGGCAGTGTAAGTGGTGAACGCATACACCAAGCCGGCCTCGACATAGCTATGCATGGAAATCAGGCCAAATGCCCACAAAACCGCAATCAGAGCCAGTGAATATAGAAGGTTAATCACCGAGGACAGCAACAGCGAGTTTACGCGGATCATCGCTTTGCGGGCATCGAGATACTCCTGATTCGTCGCTTCAAATTCCCGACTAATGCGATTCTCCTGCCGAAATTGCTGAATAATCGCAATGCCTTCAATCGATTCATTCAGTTGGGTATTCAGCTCAGACAATTTTTCACGCATGTGGCGGTATACCTTGGAACTATAAGTGCTGTAATACCAGACCACTACTAACAGAATCGGTAAGAATGCCGCGACCAACAAGGCAATTTTAGGATTAGCCGCAAACATAATCGCAAAGCTGCTGATGACCGAGAATAACCCGACAATGACGGCCAAAATCACATTCCAAAAGTCGGAAAAAGTCATGGTATCGTTGGTGACTCGCGATACGATCGAGCCAGCCGGCGTTTGATCGAAATAGCGCATCCCCAGTGTGTGCAATTTAGCAAACAGTTGCCGGCGCGCATCTTCCAGTCCACGTTCAGCGCCCATGTTGAACAAGAAGGTTTGGAAGAACTGAAATACGGCCTTAACCAGAGTACCAAATGCATAAAGCACCGCAAACAGCAGCAGAATCTGAACCGTTGCACTTTGATTTGCCAAATAACGATCCATGAAAACCTGCAGAATCTTTGGCAACAGAACATTCATCCCTGCCAGTAACGCCGCTGCGACAATTGCGCCGATAAATTGACGTTTATACGGCCGCGTATAACCCATCAACCGCCGCATAATTTTTAGCTGTTGCCGAACCGGAATGCTTTTTGACCAAGCGCTTTCGTATCCTTTACTTGCCACGCATTTCACCTTCTTCCGCTGCTTCCATTTCCTGCTTAGCCCACATTTCCGCATACCAGCCATGCTTAGCTAATAACTGTGCATGAGTGCCGCGTTCGATCACTTGGCCATTTTCCAACACAATAATTTCGTCAGCATGCATCACGGAGCTCAAGCGATGAGCCGCAATGATCGTGGTTTTGTGCGCCCGGTCACGTTTCATGTTGGCAAGGATCTCTTCTTCGGTTTTGGCATCAACCGCCGACAGCGCATCATCCAAAATCAACAATTCAGGCGCATTAATGACCGCCCGTGCAATCGCCAACCGCTGCTTTTGCCCGCCGGATAAACTGACCCCTTTTTCACCGACCAGCGTTTCATAGCCGGCTGTAAATTTCTGAATATCATCGTGCACGGCACTTTCCTTGGCCGCCTTTTCCACTTCCGGCTGACCCTTTTCAAACGCCGAAAAGCGGATGTTGTCCGCGACCGTGGTTGAAAAAAGAAAATTATCCTGGGGTACGTAGCCAATTGAATCCAGCAATGCATCCAGCGAGTAATCTTTGATGTTGTGACCGCCGAACTTGATGAAGCCGTCGTAGTTATCGAATTCCCGCAATAAAAGCTTAAAAATCGTGCTTTTACCGGCACCGACTTTACCCACAATGCCCAGCGTATTGCCTTCTAATAAGGTAAAATGCACCCGGCTCAAAGCCACTTGCTGATCATTAGGGTAGCTGAATTTGTTAATCTGATACCGAATATCACCATGTGCCGGTGTCGTAATGGCATCTTTGGCTTCCAAAATCGTGGAACGTTCTTTAAGCAAGTCGTCCACGCGATCATAGCTGGCATTACCACGTTCAAGAATATTAAATAGTCGGCCAATTGCAAACATCGGCCACACCAAAGCGGAAACGTACGTCACAAACGAAACCAACTGCCCAATCGAAATTTGGCTGTGCACCACTTGCCAACCGCCATAAATAATCGTAATCACGTAAGTCAGTCCCATGATCAAACTGGTCGTCGGATCAAACAACGCATCAATAAAGTTAACCCGCCGATTAATCTGAACCGTGTGATCGACAATGCGATTGAAATCAGCCGTGTCCTCAGCCTCTTGCCCAAATGTCTTAATGACCTTGATGCCACTGACACTTTCTTGGGTTTTATCATTCAACCGCGAAAAAGCAGCCTGCGACTCCGAAAACGCAGCATGCAACCGCGTTCCCAGTTTACGGGCCATCACCGCCAACAATGGCATCGGCAAAATGGCAATCAACGTCAAGCGCCAGTCCACTACCAAAATCATGGCAATAATCGTGGTGCCGCCAGTAATAAATGAATCAAATAAAGTCAAAATGCCGGCGCCCGCGACATTTTGGACCGCATTTAAATCGTTTGTTGCATGCGCCATTAAATCGCCAGTACGGTGTTTTTGATAGAAGGTGGCATCCATTTTCATAAAATGCCAAAACAGCCGGGTACGCAACGTCCGCTCCAGCTTGGCCGCCCCGCCCCAAATAGCGTTGCGCCAACCATAGCGAAACAGATACTGCGAAATCCCGGAAAAGAGCAAAAGCCCCAACATGAATACTAAGTGACTGCTAGTTAATCGCGATTTGCTCATCGCATCAACTAAATCACCAATCACTTTTGGCGGAATCAAATTAACCAATGCAACTAACAGCAGAAAAGTCACACCTAGCAAATATCGCCGCCATTCCTGCTTAAAATACCACCCTAATTTTTTGAAAATTCCCACAACACTTGCTCCTTAAATCAACGTTTTGATCCAGGTTTAACAAACCGGATCAGCTGTTTATGAAATAAATGGCTTACAATTTCTCATAAGCTTCGGCAATAATGAACATCTTCTCATGATAGCACAAACATCGCCAGGACGCGAAAACGCGACGACAAAAAAGAATTCTGTCATCGCGTTTTCTTAGTAATTACTTAGCATTACGTTGGGCTTGTTTCATTTGCGCCATCATCTGGTTGAGTTTCTTAGCAGATGGTTTTTGTCCCATTTGCATCATCATGGTACGCAGCATCTCTTCGTTCACAGGCGGATTATCTTGAAAATACTTCTTCATATATGCCCGTGCGCCGAAGAATCCGCCTGCTAAGCCGACCAGTAACGCAATGATCCCCACAAGTATTGTGACTAACAATGTGCGGCCTCCTTCAAGTTTCATTTCTCATTGTACTAAAGCGCTTCGATGTTGAAAAGACTAATCTTCGCGCCAACCGTGTTCGCGTTGAATTTTTTGAACCTTTTTGCTCGTGATCTCATGGCCTTTTTTATCAAAGACCTGGGTATGCTCGATTTGATCACGCAAGCCCGCGCGAAAATCTTTTAAATAAGCTTCACGCAATTTTTGCCGCTCGATTTTCTCTTCAGGCGTCAAACCCACGCTCCGATCTTTTTTGGCGAGTTCATTAATTCGATCCAATCGTTCTTTTGGTTGTTCTGCCATCGTGCTACCTCCTATAAACGTTCTAAACTGCAACCGGTACTATTAGAAATTAGCACTGAATTAATTGCCGGACTTTGGCCTTGACACTATCTGCGTATTTCCGACCGGTAAAACGTTCGATCATCAGTTTTGGTGCATCCTGCTTAGTTCAGTTGAACCGCGGTGTAGTGATAATGTGCGGCCTCATGATTAGGATAAGGCGCATTTTGCAACATCGCAACATATTCTGCGGCACGCCGCTGGGATGAGAAGGCTTTTAACAACTCAATCGGCGCTGACTGATCCGCATAGTAGACAACGTATATCCATTGATCATCCATAAGCCTTCACCTCGAGTCTGTAGCTGGGTGGCTTGAATGATGGGGGTTAAAAGGGTGCTTCAGGTGAGTTTATTTGTGTTTCACCAGCGCGGGAGCTTGCATGTAAGGACCTAGACCACAATGACCAAGCTTACATTCCAGCTGAACTGGAGTCCTATGACACTCCCATAACGCGCTCACCGGCGCAGGAGCTTGCATGTAAGGACCTAGCCCCCCAATGGCCGCGCCCTACATTCCAGCTAAACTGGGGGAGTCCCTGGGGGAGTCCTATGATACTCCTATAACGCGCTCACCAGCCCAGAAACCTGCACATAAGGACCTTGGTCGCAATGGCAAGCCACTTTTCTGTTGAGCCTGAGTCCTATGACACTCCCATAACGCGCTCACCGGCGCAGGAGCTTGCGTGTAAGGACCTAGAACCCAATGGCAAAGAACGCCATTGGGTTCTAGGCCACTTACACTTCAGCTCCTAAACGCGCCGGTTCGCGCTTCCAAAAAAAAAGACCGTTTCCGGCCTTTTCCATATTAACGACGCTTTTCGCGGATACGTGCTGCTTTGCCGCGGAGTGCGCGTAGGTAGTAGAGTTTTGCCCGACGAACTTGGCCGTGACGGGTTACTTCGATCTTTTCGACCCGTGGTGAGTGTAACGGGAAGGTTCGTTCCACGCCGACACCGTTAGAGATCTTACGGACGGTGTAAGTAGCTGAAATGCCAACACCGTGACGCTTGATAACAACGCCTTCGAACAACTGAATACGTTCGCGTTCGCCTTCAACGATCTTGGCGTGAACACGGACATTGTCACCTGCGCGAAAATCAGGAATGTCGTCGCGTAACTGTTTCTTAGTAATTTCTTGAATCAATGGGTTCATTGGTCTTTCTCCTTTGCCGACATTCATAATCATCCCGACCAGCGGAATGCCGTTGATATGTGACGTATCACAGTCAATAAGTTTAGCATGTCCGTCTTGGCGTGTAAAGGTAAAATTCTTTACCTACTCGCAAAGTGTCGATCGTAAAGAAATGGCTGCCTTGTCAACCTACACTCTTTTTATTGGCTAAAGACACGCCATTCCTTAATCAACGTCTTGATTGCTTATTGTTCCTTTTAACCGCTTTTCCGCAGCTTTTGTCGCTTCTTCCGTCTTGACTTCACGTAACAAGCGCATCGCATCCTGGTCAAGGTCGGCAGCTTGTAAAAGATCGGGTCGCCGCAAATAAGTTCGGCGCAGACTTTCCTTTAACCGCCAGCGGGCAATGAGTTGATGATTGCCGTTTTGCAGCACTTCCGGCACCTTCATCCCGCGATATTCAGGTGGTCGCGTGTATTGTGGGTATTCCAACAAGCCATTCTCAAAACTGTCGGTATGGGCACTTTCGTCGTTACCTAAAACTCCCGGCAGCAGGCGCACGATGGCATCAATCATCACCATCGCTGGAAGCTCGCCACCCGTCAAGACATAGTCGCCAAGTGAATATTCATCGGTCACCAAGGTGCGAATCCGCTCATCATACCCTTCATAATGCCCACAAATAAATACGAGATGCTCTGCTTGCGAAAGTTCCCGTGCGGCTTGTTGATCAAACTTCTTGCCAGCCGGATCCATGAGAATCACCCGTTTCGGTCCGGGATGCCGCTGGTTAACGCCATCCATCGCCTCAAAAAGCGGTTCCGGCTTCAACAACATTCCGGCCCCGCCGCCATAAGGGGTATCATCAACATGGTGGTGTTTATCGTGACTATAGCTGCGATAATCAACCACATCAAAATCAAGCAGATGGCGTTCAAGTGCTTTACCAATCATGCTTTCCCGCAATGGTTCAAACATATTCGGAAATAGGCTTAAAACATCAATCTGCATCGTCAATCAACCCTTCCGGTACGATGACATGTGCCTCTTTTTGCTCAAGGTCAATTGTTTGTACCACTGATTTTAGGAATGGTAAAAGCAACTCACTTTTGCCAGGACGCGGAATCACCCAAACATCATTAGGGCCGGGACTTAAGATTTCGCTGACTTTGCCTAACGTCTGGCCATGTTCATCAATCACCGTTAAGCCAATAATGTCCTTATAATAGTAACTGCCTTCTTCAAGTGGCTTCAATGCCGCCTCGGTCACTTGTAACTTCTTGCCTTTAAACGGTAACACCTGATTAATATCGGTATAGTCTTTAAACGTCAGCATCGTGAGTCCCTTATGCTGGCGAACCGAGTTAATCGTCAAGGCTGTCTTCGGCGTGGTTGCAACATAGACCTTGTTGCCAACTTTAAACCGCTGTTCCGGAAAATCAGTCGTCACCAGTACGCGGACTTCACCTCGAATGCCGTGCGTATTTACAATCGTACCAATATCATAGTAATCTGGCATTTTCTCACCTCTGTGTGCTGTCGTTTCTTTCAAAATAAAAAGACCAGCGCAATATGCGCCAGTCTTTTTATTTTGCATGCGGCGCGTCCAAAATATTGAGCCGCACCCGTTTGCTATACGGGCTTTTTACACTGTATACAATGGTTCGAATTGCCTGGGCAACTCGCCCCTGTTTACCGATGACGCGGCCGACATCTTCAGGCGCAACAGCCAAATCGAAGGCCATATACTCGTCTGTTTCGTGTGCCGTCACCGCCACGGCTTCTGGTTTGGTAACCAACGGGGTAACGATGGCTTTAATTAAGCTGCCGATATCCACCATTAACAACCGCCTTTATTTCTTGGCAAAGCGCGCTTCGTGATACTTCTGCATGATGCCCTTGCTACCAAGCAAGTTACGTACAGTATCTGAAGGCTGTGCGCCTTTTTGAAGCCAGTTCAAAATATCTTCTTCATTTAACTTTAAATCGACTGGATTAGTCAACGGGTTGTAATAGCCCACGGCCTCGATGAAACGACCGTCACGCGGCGAACGTGAGTCTGCTACAACGATCCGGTAGAAAGGCTTACGCTTTGAACCCATCCGCTTTAAACGAATTTTAACTGCCACTAAGTCCACCTCCTGCTCATTTATCAACCTTGATAGCATAGCAAAAATATTTTAAGCTGTAAAGCCTTTTTTCTTTACACAGGAAATTGTTCTGATTATGAATGGAATCGCTTGGCCTTTTTAAGCCGTTTTTTCTTGTTCCGCTTTTGCTTGCGAACCATGGAATTCATGGCCATTTTGCCTAGTTTGCCGGAAACACCGCCACCCATAAGTCCATCAAGGCCCTTCATATTGCCTTTGCTCATTTGGTTCATCATTTGCTTACTTTGGTTGAACTGTTTAATCATGCGGTTAACTTCAACAACCGGACGACCGGAACCGGCCGCAATCCGGCGCCGACGACTGGGATTGAGCGAATCGGGATCTTCGCGTTCTTTGGGGGTCATGGAATAAACAATGGCCTTCATATGCGCAATATCTTTGGGATCCATTTTGACGTTTGCTAAGGCCTTGTTATTGGCCATTCCGGGGATCATTTTCATGATGTCTTCCAGCGGGCCCATTTTGCTGATCTGATCCATTTGATCGAGAAAGTCGTTGAAGTCAAACGAATTTTCGCGGATTTTCTCAGCCATTTCCTGAGCTTGTTTCTCATCGTAGGTCTTTTGCGCCTTGTCAATCAGCGTCAGCATGTCACCCATGCCAAGAATACGGTTCGCCATGCGGTCGGGATAAAAGACATCCAAGGCGTCCATCTTTTCGCCTTGCCCGATGAACTTAATCGGTTTGCCGGTTACCGCACGAATTGACAGCGCCGCCCCACCACGGGTATCGCCGTCTAATTTGGTTAAAACAACACCGGTGATATCAAGTTGCTCATTGAACCCTTTGGCCACATCAACTGCTGCTTGACCGGTCATTGCGTCAACCACGAGTAAGATATCATTTGGGTGCGCAAGTTCTTTGATGTTTTTCAGCTCGGTCATGAGCTTTTCATCAATTTGCAACCGGCCCGCAGTATCAATCAGAACATAATCGTTTTTGTTTTCTTTGGCAGTGGCCAGCCCTTGACGCACAATTTCAACGGGATCCGTGTCCGTGCCCATTTCAAAAACCGGAACATTGAGTTGTTTACCAATGGTTTGCAACTGATCAATGGCGGCAGGCCGGTAGACATCAGCCGCGATGAGTAACGGCCGCGCCTTTTCATTCTCCATCAAATACTTGGAAAGCTTGCCGACTGTGGTCGTTTTCCCGGCCCCTTGCAACCCGGCCATCATGATAACGGTCGGAATGTGCGGTGCCTTATTGAGCGGAACTGCCGCCTCGCCCATCGTTTTGACTAACTCATCGTTAACAATTTTTATAATCTGTTGCGCCGGCGTCAGGCTTTCAAGCACTTCCGAGCCGACAGCCTTAGTCCGAACATTCTTGATGAAGGTCTTGACCACATCAAAATTGACATCGGCTTCCAGCAATGCCAGTCGGATCTCACGCATGGCATCGCGCACATCGCTTTCACTAACCTTACCTTTACGTCTCAGTCCGCTAAAGGCTTTTTGTAACCGTTCTGATAATCCTTCAAATGCCATAGTATCCCCCTGTTATTTCGCAGTTTGATCCGCGACTCGTTCTAATAATGTACTTAAATTCTTGTCACTTGGATAATGCGTGCGGACGTAGCCGACCAGCGCATCCACCGCCTCATTTTGTGCCTGGTAGTTGGCAAAAAGATGTAGTTTCTGCTCATACTCTTCCAAACTGGCTTCCGTGCGGCGAATATTGTCATACACCGCCTGACGTGACACGTTAAACTCCGTGGCAATCTCGCCTAGCGAATAATCATCACCATAGTACAAGGCAAGATAAGCATGCTGTTTATCAGTCAATAACGGGCCATAAAACTCAAACAACGAGTTCATTCGATAATTTTTTTCGATTTCCATGATGTCATTCCTTTAATCCCATGATTGCCGGTCTATCAACTACCCGGCCGCTCGAACATGGTCCTTGTATAAGGATACCGGTATCATTTGAAATGGTCAATTAACGTTTTTATTTTGTGAGCGTGAGCCGGCGCGCTTAGAAGTCGGAGTGTAAGCGGCCTTAAGCGTGATGGCCCGGTCTTGGCCATTGCGCTTAAGGTCCTTACACGCAGACTTCTGCGCCGGGGAGCGCGTTATAGAAAGTGAGCCGGCGCGCTTAGAAGTCGGAGTGTAAGTGGCCTCGGACGTGATGGCCGGGCTTTGGCCATTGCGGCTGAGGTCCTTACACGCAGGCTTCTGCGCCGGGGAACGCGTTATAGGGTGCATGTCGTGGCAACTGAGCCCGCCACCGCTCCGCCAGCTCTTGCTTTCTATAAGTGCCGTACAAAACAAGGTGACTTGTAGGGTATCTAATCAGGCGCAAACTCGTCAGGATATGAAACCGATTACATAATGTGCTATTATACCTTTAAATATACGAGGGGTGAACTTTATGCCAAAAACAACGCTAACTTTAACAAGCACAGATTCAAAAAATATTGATGATCTAATCGTTGCAGTGATGCAGAAGCTTGATCAAACTGGGTACGGATTCTTGGCGATTGCTTTTGCTCAAGAGCTGGCTTACCACCAGAGTGATGCCGATAAGCTGGCGTTGATCAAGGAATACGTAACAATCCAATAGTTCGCGATTTCCAGTTTTCCCCTATTTCGTGGTACACTGAACATGTGAAAAATTGGAGGGAAGAATATGGTCGCAACCTTTATTTACTGGGCCGTCTTTGCTGTTCTTGCTGCTTGGGGATTGTGGAGTTTGGTTTTCTCATGTGTTTACCTGAGCAACCATGAAAACGGCAACTTATGGTTCTTTGCTATTATCAATGCCATCTTTGGCCTTTTGGGCTGGTTGTTCGCATGGATCATGAGTAACACCGCATGGCAGCAATACTGGTTTGCAAGTAAGGTTCAGCCATCTGCATGGTTTACTTACCTGCTGATCGGTTACCTTGTCTTGATTGTCTTGCAGGTCGTACTTGGCCGAGAAAAGCAAGTCCAGACAGCTTAATCATTGGTTCACGAAACGCAAAAATCGTCACACCTCAAACTCGGGTGTGACGATTTTTATATGCACGCCATTTAGGCATCAACTTGAATTAGACCCTTAAATAGCCCAGCGACAAATTTAGTCGGATCAAAGGCTTGTAAATCATCCATCTTTTCACCTAAGCCGACCAGCTTGACCGGAACATGCAACTCATTCCGGATTGCAAGCACAATGCCGCCTTTACCAGAACCATCTAGCTTGGTCAAAACGATACCGGTAATTTGGGTTGTTTGATTGAACTCCTTGGCCTGATTCAACGCATTTTGCCCTGTCGTTGCGTCCAGAACCAGTAAAACTTCTTGTGGTGCATCAGGTAACTCGCGAACAATCACCCGCTTAATTTTGTTTAACTCGTTCATTAAGTTGACTTTATTTTGCAAGCGGCCGGCAGTGTCTACCAGCACAACATCATAACCTTCATCTTTAGCCCGTTTAACCCCGTCAAAGACAACTGCAGCCGGATCACCGCCTGGATTCGTTGCCACAACCGGCACTTCAACCCGGCGACCCCATTCCTGCAACTGTTGGATGGCACCGGCACGGAAGGTATCGGCGGCCACTAACAAAACGCGTTTACCTTCTTCTTTGAGTTGATGGGCCAGTTTGCCGACCGTTGTGGTTTTGCCCGCACCGTTGACACCGACAAATAAGAAAACGGTTGGCCCTTCTTCGGCAAAATGCAGCTGATTGTCCTCACCTTTGCCTGCTTCACCATACATATCGACCAACTTTTCAACGATTACTCGCGAAACCGCCTTGGGATCCTTAGCATTTTTGAGTTTCACTTCTTCGCGCAACTCATCACTAAGCCGCACCGCCGTTTCAAACCCGACATCGGATTCGATCAGCATTTCTTCAAGATCCTCGAAAAAATCTTCATCAACCGTTCGAAAGTTGGCAAACAGTGCATTCAGCTTTTCACCAAAACTACTACGGCTTTTTTCCAGGCCTTCATCATATTTATTTTCTTCAGGCGTCTCCGGTTCAGTACCGGTGAACGCTTTTTTAATCGCATCAAAAAGTCCCATTAACTTGTCGCCTCTTTCTGTGATTGGTCCAAACTAACGGCCATAATTCGACTCACACCCGACTCCTGCATGGTTACCCCATATAAGACGTTGGCTGCAACCATCGTACCATGACGGTGAGTAATGACAATAAACTGAGTTGCACTGGCATAATGGCGTAGGAATTCGCCAAACCGGTTCACATTAACGTCATCCAGTGAGGCTTCAACTTCATCCAGAATGGAAAATGGCACCGGCCGCACTTTGAGAATCGCAAATAACAACACGATTGCCGTCAATGCCCGTTCGCCTCCAGACAACAGCGATAGGCGGGTTAACTTCTTGCCAGGCGGCTGTGCAGAAATCTCAATGCCCGTCGTCAACAGATCATCCGGATTGGTCAGGCTCAAATGCGCGTGACCGCCACCAAACATCTGCGGGAAGATAGCTTCAAATGCACTATTTGTCTGATCAAACATGGCTTTAAATCTGGTTTTGACCGTTTCATCCAATTCGTGCATTGTAGCGACTAGCTGTTGTTTAGCCGCTAAAAGATCATCCTGCTGCTTAGTGAGAAATTCGTACCGTTCATTAACTTCTTTAAATTGGTCAATCGCATTTAAATTAACCGGACCTAATTCATCTATTCCTCGCTTCAACAGTTTCAATTTGCTCTTAAGCTCAGGAATCGGGGCATGATCCGCCGCAACTGCTGCTTTAGCTGCTTCATAAGTTAACTGATAATCTTCAGCCAAAGTATTCAGCCGCGAATCCAGTCCCAGTTTCACGCGATTAAGCGCCACTGCTTGCTGTTCAGAAGTCGCCATCGCCTGATGCTGCTGATCATAAGTGGTCGTGATCCTGGCTGAAATGTCGCTTAATTTTCCGCGATTAGCCGCTTTTTCCTGCGTCAGCTTAGTTTGATCGGCTTTAAGCTGCGTCAGTTCTTTTTTCAAGCTGGCAATTGTTGCGGTCCGGCTTTCCTTTTCTGCGGCAGTTTCCTTGGCGGTTGCCGTAATGTGCGCAATTCGTTGTTGAAACTCTGTTGACTGGGTTTGCGCATCGATCGCTTGCGCCTGCCATTGCTGCTGCTGATCATGGAGCGTTTGCAGATCATTCGCGATGACGGCTAACTTGGTCTTTAAACCATTAACGGCTGCTGCTTGCTTAGAACTTGAGTCAGCTGCAGCAACAGCGGCTTCCTTAAGCTGATCAATCTTGGCCTGCGCATCGGCAATTTCTTTGGCAATCTTTTGACCTGCTTGATGCAAATCAGCCAATTTGGTACTCAAATCAGCCTGTGCGGTATTGGCCTGTTGCGCGGCTGCCAATTGCCGCTGCGCCTGCCGCAACGTCTCAGCTTGGGCATTATGCTGACTGGTAATGGCAGTAAGATCGGCTGCTAATGCTTGCGCTTGAGCAGTGGCAGTTTGCCAGGCTTCCTGAGCCGCGTTTTCCTGTTTCGTCAAGGTCGTCAAGTCAGCTTGCTTTTGCTTCAAATCTGCAACTAGATCCTGCAATTGCGTTTTGAGATGGCGCGCTTCTTGATTACGCGCCAGTGGTGATGCTTGCCGGCCTTGCTTAACCTGGCCACCCGTCAGCGAGCCGCCTGGGTTTAAAATATCCCCAGCGGTTGTGACGATGCGATACCGATGATGTGTTGAGTTGGCAATAACAATCGCATGTGGCAAGGTGTCCACAATTAACACACTACCCAGCAAGTTCGCCATCACGGCTTTCAAATCAGCTGGATACTGTGCCAGTTGCAACCCTGTTCCTAAAAAGCCGTCTGCACTTTCAACTAACTGCAAAACCGCACTTGGTAATTCCCGCGGCCGCATCACCGCAGCCGGCAGGAAGGTCGCCCGACCAGCGCGTTGTTGTTTCAAAAGACTGATGGCGCGTTGTGCGGCTGCCTCATCACGCGTCACAATGGCCTGCAAATTACTGCCTAACGCTAAATCAAACGCTTGTTGGTAAGCAGATGGCACCTCAAGTAATTCCGCAACCGCTCCGATGACACCTGGTAAGGAAGCTTTATGTTTTAACACTACACGCACACCATTATAAAAGCCGGCATAATCTTCATTTAATTCGGACAAGGTTTCGTATCGAGCCCGCGCGCGCTGATAAGTCGCCATCTCATCTTGATAAGTCCGTTGCTGATCAGTTCGTACTTTTTGAATTTGTGTCAGCTTGTCTTTGGCTTCTTGTGCCGCCGCTTGTTGTTGATCGACTTTGGTTTGAAGCTGCTGCTGTTGATTCAATAGTGTATTAACTTTGGCTTCCTGATCCTGAGCCTGTTTACTCAGCTCATAAATTCGACGATCATGAGCGGCATTTTGACTCGCCGCCAGTTGCTGATCTTTTTGTAAAGCGGCCTGCGCATTTTTGTTATCCGCCTGGGCTTTTAACAAATCAATGTAATGATTCTGCACCGTTTCCAATTGCCGATTAATGGCTGCCGGATCTTGGCTGGCTTGCTTTTGTTGGGCCAATTGCGTTTTGAGCTCAAGCTGTTTGGCTTGAGCCGTTTTTGCTTGCTTAGCCAAATCCGCTAGCCGCTGGTTGGCTTCGGTTAACGATTGCTGCGTATGGGCCAGACGTTCTTTCAAATCAGCCAGAGTCGTTGCTGCATTAGCCGACCGTTCACTGGATAAATTAGCCTCACCGCTGAGATTCTCCAGTTTCATCGAACGACTTAAGACTTGATCATTAAGGTGGTTCAGCTGTTCTTCATACTGGTGATCAACCGCACTCAGCTGTTCGGATTGATGCTCCAAGTCCTTAACCTTAGCCGTCAACGCCGCAATTGTTGCTTTGGTAACCTTGGCCTCACCTTGTGTTTTCTCCTGTTCAGCCGCTAGCTGCTCAATTTCAAGTGCCAACAAGGTTTGATGGATTCGGTGATAATCAGCTGATTGCTGTTGGTAATCCTTGGCCAACGAGGCTTGTTCCCGCAACGGTTCAACCTGATGTTTCAACTCGACAATAATATCGTTGATCCGCGCCAGATTGTCGTCGTTGTTAGCTAACTCGCGCTCTGCTTTGGTTTTTTGCTGCTTATATTTATAAACGCCAGCGGCTTCTTCAATGATGCCCCGGCGTTCTTCTGGTTTGCTATTAAAAATGGCTTCAACCCGGCCTTGCGAAATAAATGAAAAACTTTCGCGTCCCAAGCCGGAATCCATAAACAGATCCACAATGTCTTTCAGTCGCACATCCTGGTTATTTAATAAAAACTCCGAAGTGCCGTCGCGGTATAGTCGCCGCGTCACTGAAACTTCTGCCGGTTGATTTTTAAGATAACCATCACTGTTGTCAAAAGTCATTGTGACTGCTGCCCGATTTAAAGCAGGACGACTATCCGTACCTGCAAAGATAACATCACCCATTCGTTCGCCTCGCAAACTCTTGGCACTCTGTTCACCCAGCGCCCAGCGAATCGCCTCGGTGATGTTACTTTTCCCGCTTCCATTTGGCCCGACAATTCCGGTTAAGCCGGAAACAAAATCAATTTCGGTTTTATCTGCAAATGATTTGAAGCCATTAATGATCAAACGCTTTAATTCCATGATGACTCCATTCTAAATCTTACTTTTTAAGACGGGCCAAAGCCGCCTTAGCTGCAGCTTGCTCCGCTGCTTTTTTGTTCTTGCCAAACCCCGTGCCCAAAACGTGGCCTTCAACTTCAACATCAACGTGAAATTGACGCTCATGCGCGGGTCCTTTTTCGTCTAACAGGTGATAAACAATCGCGACATCACCATTTTGCTGCAAGGTCTCCTGCAAGGCCGTTTTATGATCCTGATCGGCCGAAAACTCACCCGCATCGATTTTAGGAAAAATAATCCGCTTGGCAAACTTAATATTAGCTTCTCGTCCTTGATCGAGGTACAAGGCACCATTGAAAGCTTCAAACAAATCTTCAAGCAGCGTCAACCGTTGTCGGGCACCGGCTTTTTCCTCGCCTTTACCTAATTTAATATAACGATCAAAATGAGCTTCTTTCGAAAAAGCAGAAAATGCCGCGGTTTGCACTGCCGCTGCCCGAATTCGGGTCAAATCGCCTTCCGGTTTATCCGGAAATTTACGGTACAAATAGTCTGAAACCGTTAATTCGAGCACGGCATCACCTAAAAATTCAAGTCGTTCGTTATCTTTTAGTCCTAATTCTTTATGTTCATTGACATACGAAGAATGCGTGAATGCTTCATCCAGTAAGCTGAGATCATGAAACTCAATCCCATAGCGTTGACGCAATTCGCTCACAAACTCTGAGGCAACCATGAAGAGCCCTCCTTTTTATCGCACTATCTAATTATACTAGAGCGCACCAAAAAAGACACCTGCGATTGCAGATGCCTTAATGGTTTAACTTTTAAACCGAATTACTTTGTTGCACGGCTATTACTTGTAACCGTCATTTTACTCCAGTTCAGGTACTTCGCTGAAGCATAGTCAACACTCGCATTCTTCACACGTTTATTAACAGGGAAGATTTCCTGACGATAAAGCGTAGGGATGACAAATGCTTCATCGTTAGCATATTTCTGCCATGCCTTCAAAGCCTTAGCACGGTAGGCAGGATCCATTGCTTTTTGACTATCAATATCATTCAGCAACTTGGTGTTTTTAGCAGAAACGAACCGAGTGTAGTTAAACGGTGCTTTCTGTGAGAACAAGTCCATTGGTGAAGGATCAGAAGAGAGGCTCCAAGCAGCAGCATAAACATCAATACCCTTGGAATCATTTTGAACCTTGTCATAGAAGGAATTAAACTCGATTGGACGACCGGTTGTCAGCTTGACGCGCAGACCGATCTTCTTCCACTGCTGGATATAATCCTGTGCCAATGGTTGCGCCGTTGAACCGTCAGCCATGGTTGCAAAGTAAATCGTTAACTTCTTGCCTTTAGGATCGGTTCGATAGCCATCTTTGCCCTTCTTATAACCTGCTTTATCCAGCAAGCTATTAGCCTTGTCAATGTTCAAATCATAGCCATCGATATCAGCGTGAACATCTTTACCAAAAACAGGTGGGATCAATGTCGTTGCACGAGACCGCGTACCGTTATAGAACTTGGCCGCGACTTGATCGTTGTTCAACGCATAGCCCATTGCCTGACGAAGACTCTTGTTGGCCATCTTCGAATTTGGATCATAAACGTTTTCGCTCTTCTTATCATCCCATTTACCGAGTTTGAAACCAAGGTAATTATAAGCAAGGCTTTGATGACCCAGATTCGTGTAACCACTAATGTTCTTCCAGTCACTATAACTGTCGGAAGGCATGCCATAAACGATATCATACTTGTGGTTCTTTAAAGCTGAGGTGATTGAAGCAGATGAAACATTTTCAAATGTAATCTTTGAAAGACTCGGCTTGCCCTTCCAATAGTATTGGTTCGGTGTGTATTCAACGCTTTGTCCAGCGACAACTTTACTGATCTTATAAGGACCAAAGAACAATGGTTGTTTACGAACCTTATCACTGGATTCCAGTTTGTCAAACGCAACATCATGTAAGTAATGATATGGCGCAGCACTTTCAAGGAAGTACCCGTTCCCAGAAGTGTTAAATGACGGCTTCATCTGCTTAAAGTGAATCACCATGGTATTACCATTATCACCCTTAGGCATCGTTAAACCAGAAATAGTATCCGCTTTGCCGTCATGATACTCGGTCAACCCCTCAATATTCTGAAGTGATTCGGTGTACCGCTGACTCTTAGTCGCTTTGTTAGCCATGATTTCATAAGCATAAACCAAATCACGGGCAACAACTGGCTGACCATCCGACCATTTAACATTTGGTTTGATAGTCACCGTGATGGTCTTGGCACTGTTGTCCTGTTTGATTGTTGCAGCACCATTATTATTAAATTTAAATGTGCTGTTATACGCAAACAAGCTCTCAGCTGCCGGGCTCATGTAGTCATTATCATACGCATCAGTGTATAGTTCTTCGTTAAAGACCCCCTTAAATGGAGAGTCATTGACGACAGCCACATTGACATTACCGCCTTTGATTGCCTTTGCAGTGTTATTATAAGAAACTGGGAACTTCACACTCTTATTAGCTGTACTTGAGCTGGAGTTCGAGCTCTTATTGCCACAGGCTACCAAGGTGATTGATAAAGCGGTAGCGAGCGTGATCATTCCGAGCACAGAACGCTTTTTCATACTTTTTCCCCCTTCCGCGTCGTCATCGCGATATGTAGCGAAGCAACGCTTCATGTGAGTTAAATGATAGCATAATTAGAACAAAATAACCAATGTTTCGTCATATTTTTTACATTTTTTCTTCAAAAAAAAGAGCCACTCTGATTTCTCTGAGTAGCTCTTCATTATTTTCAGGAAATTGTCAATGTTTCAACCACGCCGTTGCCGCGAATCGGCTGCCCGTCGCATCGCTTGACCGACAAAATTAATTGATAACGACAAAGTTAACAGAACCAATACTGCTGGAAACCAAACCCACCAGCGATTAAAAATCAAATCCGGGTTTGACGCGTATCCAATCAGTGTCCCTAAACTAGGAGTTTCCATGGGCAAACCAAAGCCCAAGAAAGACAACGCCGTTTCGATCCCGATGGAACTGGCAATTGTCAGCGTCAAGTCCGTAATAATCAAAGAACTGATATTTGGCAAGACACCGGTAAACATAATTTTAAGGTTCGATGTCCCTGACGTTTTTGACGCCATAACATATTCACTTCGAGCTTCAGACAACACCAGTGACCGCATTAATCGCGTTGTCGTCATCCAATAAAAGGCCGCCATGATGAGAATAATGGTGATGACGTTGTATTGCGGAATAATAGTAACCAAAACAATGATGACCAATAAAGATGGAATGATCATCATAAAGTCAACAAACCGCATGATGACAGCATCAACCAGGCCGCCAAAGTACCCGGAGATTGTTCCCAGCACAACCCCGACAAACTCAATAATCAAAGCAACCGAAATCCCGATGGTAATCGAGTTACGGGCAGCGAAGAAAAGATACTTGAACATATCGCGTCCGCCTTCATCGGTACCGAGAATATAGCCGCCTGTCCCCGGAGCCATGTACCGATCCAAAATGTTGACCTCAGTAGCGCCACCAACATTAAAGAGCATCGAGCCAATAAACGCAGCAAGTATAATCGTTACAGCGAGAAAAAGCGAAACCACAGCAACTTTATCTTTTCGGAATTCATTCAGAATCACCTTGAAGTTAGAAGGTGATTGTTCAATTTTAGTGGTATCTGTCGCCACCTCATTCGCATTATTTTGCATAAGCTTTCCCCACCTTCTATTCAATCCGAATCCGCGGATCCACGATACTCATGATGATATCAGATAACAAATTACCAAGTAACGTCAAGAATCCGAATAGCAACACTAACGATATAACGACCGGATAGTCACGGCTGGTCATAGATGATACAAAAAGCTGTCCCATTCCCGGATAACTAAAGACCGTTTCCAAAATAACCGACCCGCCAAGTAACATCGTGATTTGGTTACCCATAAACGCCGCAATCGGCAATAAGGAATTACGCAAAATATGTTTATTGAAGATAACGCGGTCTGGAACCCCTTTTGATCTTGCGGTTCGAACAAAATCCTGATGGGTGTTATCGATAACGCCGGTCCGCAGATACTGAATCGTACTCGATGTCGTGATAATCCCAGAAACCAGCGCAGGTAAAATCATATGATATATCCGATCCCAGACATAGCCCAAAGTACCGGGATTATAAGTGGACGACACGCTACCACCGGTCGGGAACCACTGAAGGAAGAACCCGAAGAAAATAAGGCCCAAAAGATAGAAAACAAACGGCGGAACCGCCATCAAGATGAAGGAAGCAATCGAGATAGCAGAGTCGCGTTTGCTTCCTTCATAACGACCTGCAATCACGCCTGCAGGGATTGCAATGACGTATAGAATAACGGTTGATAACAAAGCCAACCAAAACGTGTTCGCCGCACGTTCGCCGATCAAACCAGTCACCGAACGTTTGTAAACAAAACTTTGACCTAAATCACCATGGAACATATTACCGATCCACTTCACGTACTGAATGTACCATGGATCATTTAATCCATACTGTTGCCGTAATGCCGCCATCTGAGCAGCACTTTGTCCTTGCGAAAAATTACCTGCCAATGGATCGCCCGGCATCATTTTGGATAGGACAAAGACTAACACACTCAGTAAAATCAACTGCGGGATCATGATTAAGATCCGGCGTAGAATTGTTTTCCACATTAATCATGCACTCCCTTCATGGTTGAATCTGGCAGCGCAACGTAATGTGTATCGGAAATCTTCTGGAGATCCAAAACGCGGCCTTCTTTGGAATAATATTTAGATTCTTCTTCTTTAAAAATGCGTTCCACTTCCCGGCGATGTTCCTTGTTTTGCGCGCGATCATCAGGATTAACATCCGGAATGGCTGACAAAAGACGCTTGGTATAAATATGTTGCGGGTGCTGATAAATGTCTTCCCGAGTACCGATTTCGACAAAGCGACCACGATGCATAATCGCCATCTTCTTACACATATGCTTAACAACGCCTAAGTCATGGGAAATGAACAAGTAAGAAATATTATATTCTTCCTGAATCCGCTTCATGAAGTTGAGAACTTGAGCTTGAACCGACAAATCTAGCGCTGATACCGGTTCATCGGCAATAATCAGCTTAGGATTCGTTGCCATCGCCCGAGCAACACCGATTCGTTGCCGCTGTCCACCAGAAAACTCATGAGGGTATTTATACAATGCATCGCTTGGCATACCGACAATATCAAGTAGTTCCTGAACCCGATGCCGTTCCTCATCTTTAGTCAGATTCTGAAAATTACGAATCGGTTCGGCGATAATGTCCTCAATTCGTTTGCGCGGATTTAAACTAGACAAGGAGTCCTGAAAAATCATCTGCACGTCTTTATTATATTGCAGTCGTTTTCGCACGCTGCGTTTGGTAATATCTTCACCTTTGTAGATAATCGATCCGGAAGTAACCGGTTCAAGTCCGACAATCGCTTTACCAGTCGTTGACTTACCCGAGCCAGATTCGCCAATTAAGCCATATGTTTCGCCTTGCTCAATATCGAAATTGATACCATCAACGGCTAACACATGATCAGTTACACGATTAAAGAAACCCGAACGGATCGGATAGTGGATTTTTAAATTTTTTACCTCAATCATTGCCATTATTACTCACCTTTTCCAGCCGCTTGTTTGTCATCCGGGAAATAGAAGTCCTTGTAGCAAGTACACTGAACAAAATGATCCGGTGCGACTTCATGCATGGTCGGATGTTCTTCGTGTGCCGATTCCGGAATCCATGGAATTCGTGGAGCAAAGCGGCATCCTTCCATCTGCATATTCTTCAGTGACGGCACCACGCCTTGGATCACGTGCAATTCGTCATCATCAGAATCCGCTTGAGGCATGGAGCGCAAAAGACTGCGCGTATACGGGTGAGTCGGGTGCTTGAAAACATCCATCACCGAGCCGCTTTCGACAATCTGCCCGGCATACATCACGGCAACTCGATCAGCCGTTTCTGCCACCACACCTAAATCATGGGTAATTAAAATAATGCCTGAATGCATTTCCCGCTGAATATCTTCAAGCAGATCAAGAATTTGAGCCTGAATCGTCACGTCCAATGCGGTGGTTGGTTCATCAGCAATGATAATCGGCGGCTTGCAGGCAATCGCAATTGCAATGACAATCCGCTGACGCATCCCGCCGGACAGTTCATGCGGATAGGAGCGTGCTGTCCGCTCCGGATTAGGAATGCCGACTTGACTCAGCAATTCCAAAACCCGTTGTTCGCGTTGTTCCTTGTTCATCTTGGTGTGGTAGACAAGCGTCTCTTCAATCTGCTCGCCAATACGCATCAATGGGTTCAAAGCAGCCAAGGGATCCTGGAAAATCATGCCAATATCTTTACCACGAATTCGATCAAAAAGCGTTTCGTTTAAGCCAACTAGGTTTAGGTTATTGTACAAAATATCACCAGTGACCTTTGTGTTACGTGGATCATGCAGGCCAATGATACTGGTTGCCAAGGTACTCTTACCAGAACCCGATTCACCTACGATCGCCAAAATCTCATCTTTTCGTAACGTGATGCTGACATCATCGACAGCATCGTAAAAAGCATCTCCAAGTCTGAATCCGGTGTGCAAATGTTGCACATCCAATAATAAATCTTCAGGTTTATCCAAGCGAACTCCTCCTTTGCGCCCTAAACGCAAGATTAAAACAAGATGAGATTTTCGAAATAATTGTCTCTAAGTATAAAGAAATTATAGTAGTTATGCAAGCGAAAATTGCGTTCCTGCGCGATTTATCCGTGAATTCTCCCGAAAAGCCCCTTCATGTTTTGCTTACAAGAATATGCTTGCTTGACGAAAAGAAAAAAGGCTTAGAAGTCATTTTAAAGGCTCATTTTGCAGTTTTGGAACGCCTTCAGGCAAAATAAAAAAGCCGCCATGAATGACAGCTCTTTGTACATTATTTTTGATGTGCCTTGATATAATCGACGGCATCTTGAACTGTCTTGATATTTTCTGCATCGTCATCCGGAATTTCTGAACCAAAGGCATCCTCTAGTTCCAAAACGAATTCCACAATGTCAATCGAATCTGCATCAAGATCTTCTTTAAAGTTCAAACTCGGGCTGATCTTATCAGGACTTAGTTGAAAGTGATCCTGAATCAAGCCGGCAATCTTTTGATAAATTTCGTCTTCACTCATACTGCTCCTCCATTCATCTGCCAATTCAGTTTACTTGTTTGCTCAAAGAATGTCTACGCTTTCTCAGTAGTTTTCGCTTCGGCAATTTCCGGGTGGGCATCAAAGTAATCGGCAACTTTAGCAACGGTGCCGTTTTTAACCATCGTTGCTGTTTGCAATAACGTGTAGTAGACGGTGTCGGCATCAGCAGCGCCATGGGCTTTAATTAAGGGTGCTTTGAGCCCCAGCAAAACTGCGCCGCCATATGACGAAATATCAAATGTTTGGGCCATGGATTTCAGATTGTTTTTCAGGAACAAACCGCCTAATTTGCCGGAGACGCCGCCGTCATAAATCGCGCCTTTTAGCATATGCATGACCGTGCGCACGGTACCTTCGATCGCTTTTAAGGTCGCATTCCCAGTAAAGCCATCGGTCACCACCACGTCAGCCGGGCCGTTCAAAATGTTACTAGATTCAACATTCCCGACAAAGTTAATCCCCGGAGCGGCGGCCAAAAGATCATGCGCCTCCTGATGCAACTTATCGCCTTTGTTTGCTTCTGTACCGTTATTAAGCAAGCCAACACGTGGATTAGCCACGCCGCGCACGTCTTTGGCATAGTAGCTACCCATAATGGCATATTGCAATAGATGATACGGACGGTTTTCGGCATTGGCCCCAACATCGAGCATGACAAACCCTTTCCCATCGACTGTCGGCAGCGTTGGTAGCAAGCCCGGACGTTCAATGGCGCGGATTCGACCGATGATAAACAGTCCGGCTGCAAGCAGCGCCCCGGTGGAACCGAGTGAAACCATCGCCGCTGCTTCGCCTTGCTTGACTGCCTGAGCTGCCAGTACCATCGAGGCTTGCTTCTTCCGGCGAATGGCACGTACCGGTTCATCATCACTATTGATTTTTTCGGCAGTGTGAATAATCGTTAGCCGATCTTGATTGTGAATCAGCGGCTTAATCTTAGCTTCATCACCGTAAAGCAGGAATTCTAAATTGGCATCATGGTCGCGGGCTTTTTCAACGCCGGCAATCACAACTTCGGGGGCATGATCGCCGCCCATTGCATCTACTGCAATTTTCATGGAGTTTATCGGTCCTTTCGAGTTTAATCCAAACTGCCTTGCATCAAGCGACTCGCGGCTAAGTATGCCGCTAGCGGTTGATGCTCCGGTGCCAGCAAGTGAGGATCAGTTTTAAAAATTTTAGCAACAATCTGTTGAGCCGCTTCCAGAGTCGGAAAGTCCCCGACCGGATCGGCCACTTTAAATTCCGGCAAACCTGATTGCTTATCACCAAAAATATCACCGGAACCGCGCATTTCCAAGTCTTTTTGAGCTAACAAAAAGCCGTCATTGGTCTTGGTCATGATTTGCATTCGTGCAATTCCTTGTTCATTTTTCGGATCGGCAATCAACAAACATTGGGCAGCCTTACTGCCACGCCCCACTCGACCCCTGAGCTGATGCAGTTGGGATAAGCCAAAACGATCAGCGTCAAAAATCGCCATCACCGTTGCATTCGGCACATCCACGCCCACTTCGACAACGGTTGTGGAAACTAACACTGCAATGTCGCCATGGCTAAAGGCGCGCATAATTTGATCTTTCTCATCCGGCTTCATTTTGCCGTGAAGCAAGGCAACTTGCCCCACATCCCCCACGGCCTTTTGCATATCCGCAAAGAGCTGCTCGGCGTTTTGCAAATCAACTTTTTCAGATTCGGCAATTAGCGGCGTGATGGCAAAAACCTGACTGCCGGCTTGCACCTGACTGCGAATCAGTCGATAAACCTGTCCTACCTGATTCTTACGCAGCCAAGTGGTCGTAATCGGCTTCCGTCCGGCGGGTAGTTCGTCAATCGTTGAAACGTCCATTTCACCATAAGCCGTGATTGCTAACGTTCGCGGAATGGGCGTCGCTGTCATTGACAAGAGATCCGGTTTTTGCCCTTTCTCCTGCAGAATTTTCCGTTGGTTAACCCCAAAACGGTGCTGTTCATCAATGACAACTAAGCCAAGCGCTTTAAAATCAACGCCTTTTTGAATCAAAGCATGCGTGCCAATGATTAAATTCAAGGTGCCATCGCGCAATTCTGCCAACATTTCCCGCCGTTTTTTTGCCGTGGTCGATCCTGTTAGCAATCCCAACTTGACAGGAAAATCAGCAAATAATGCCTCCAGTTTGGCAAAATGCTGTTCTGCAAGCACTTCAGTGGGTACCATCAGCGCTGCTTGATAGCCCGCAGTCACCGCAGCGTATAATACGATAGCGGCAACAATGGTTTTCCCGCTACCGACATCTCCTTGTAATAGGCGATTCATGTGATTGGGTCGGCGCATATCGGCACAGATTTCGTTAACCACACGCTTTTGGGCATTCGTCAGCGAAAATGGCAAGGTTGCAATCAACGCCCGCAACGCATGATTATCATACGGAATTGCCAGGCCGTTATTGGCATTATCGTTCAGCTGTTTCAGCGCCTGAATCTGTAGCTGAAACAGGAAGAACTCCCGGAAAACACCGCTGCGCCGGGCTGCTTTTGCTTCCTGCGGCGTATCCGGAAAATGCATGCCATGGACCAGTTGTTCGTCAGACATCAGACGATAGTGCGCGCGGATACTAGCCGGAATCAAGTCATGGATATTTTGATGATCCCGTGCCCACGCTGCCTTGATTAGCTCCAGCAAGGTCCCCATACGGACATTTTTATTCACCGTATAAATCGCCGCCATTGACGGTTGATTCTGAGACTGGGTTGCCAGAATCTTCATCCCGGTAAGACTGCGCCGCTGAGCATCCCACTTGCCAAAAACCGCAGCTTCATCGCCCATTTGGAACCGATCTTTTAACCATGGCTGATTATAGAAGGTCACCAAAATCACGCTGCGTTCGACTTGCAATTTAACGTTCACCCGGCTGCGATGCGGACCAAAGCGGCTGATAACCGGATCAGCCACCACGACACCTTTAATCGTCAATTTTTCCTGATCAGCTGCCTCAGCAAGATCTTTGACTTTAAGATCGTCGTAGCGAAACGGAAAATAAAAAAGGACGTCGCCCACGGTATGAATACCGAGACTGGCCAATCCTTCTTCTCGTTTTGGCCCTACACCAGGTAAAACCCGAACCGGATCCGTGAGCGCCATCTTCTACCTCCTTTCGCGTTGATGCCTTAACCTCATCACGGCATGGATCTTCTGTCAGTCTCGTAAAAAAGTGCCCCGCATGCGGGACACCTTGGCAAGTGAGGCAAACGCTTTATTCAACCGAAACAAAATAAGGATAAACCGGTTGATCCCCTTGATGAATTTCAAATTCAAGGTCTGGGTGCTGATCGCCCACCGCAGCTGCAATTGCTTTGGCTTCGCTTTGGCTGGCATCTGCCCCAACAATAATGGTGACGATTTCACTGTCAGCGTTAATCATCTTATTCACCATCGCAATCGCCGCAACTTCACGATTCTGATCGGTCACACTGATCGTTCCGTCAATGATACCCATCCAGTCGTGGTTCTTAATAGCAAGTCCATTGATGGTCGTATCCCGAATAGCCTGGGTGATGGAACCACTGACAACATTTGGCAATTGCGCGGTCATTTCACTTTGATTCGTCGCCAAATCGGCATCCGGATTATAGCCAAGCATTGCGGTCATACCTTGGTTAATCGTCTTACTTTTGACAACGGCCACTTCAACATCTGTGGCGGCCTTGGCTGCGGCTTCAGCGGCCATGAAAATATTACCGTTATTCGGTAGTACGATAACATGCTTGGCATGGGCTGACTTGACCGCATCCAAAATATCATTGGTGCTTGGATTCATGGTCTGGCCACCGTTGAGCACATACGTGACGCCTAAACTCTTGAATAGCTCACCAAGCCCCTGTCCGGCTGCAATGGCAACCACGCCCATTTCAGCTAACGGTTGCGTATCGGCCTTAGCATCCAAAGCCCCTTCACGTTCGATGATACTTTCTTGTTGCAAACGCATGTTATCGACTTTGATCTTTAACAGATCGCCAAACTGTTGCCCGTATCGAAAAACCGTTCCTGGATGTTCGGTATGGACATGCACTTTAACGACTTCTTCATCGGCCACGACCAGCGTTGAATCACCCAAAGTATTCAGGTAATTACGGAATGGCTCGTAATCAAAGTGTTTAAACTGATCGCCATGACCTAGCTCGACCATCATTTCGGTACAGTAGCCGTACACGATATCAGCCGGATCAAGTTGAGTCTGAGCGCTTTGATGATGCACGGCGTTGATCATTTCCGTCATTTCTTCATCGGTCACATCATGTACATCTGAACTGATTTCACCGGACAAGCCTTCACGGAAACCTTCATAAATGAAAACCAATCCTTGACCGCCTGAATCAACCACCCCGACTTCTTTTAATACCGCAAGAAGATCGGGAGTTTTGGCTAAAGCACGTTTGGCGCCTTTAACCACCGCGGTCATCACGACTAAAGCATCGTCCGAGCCGTTAGCCGCCTTCAGCCCCGCTTTGGCTGCTTCACGCGCAACCGTCAAGATCGTGCCTTCAACCGGCTTCATGACCGCTTTGTAGGCAGTCTCCACCCCGTGGACAAAAGCATCGGCCAAATCCTGTGCGCTCAGATTCTTCTTACCTTCAACGCTTTTGGCGAATCCTCGGAAAAGCTGCGAACTGATCACGCCCGAATTACCACGAGCACCCATCAGCAAGCCTTTCCCGAGGCGTTTAGCCAGCGCACCGACAGCGTCTTCATTTGACTCCAATACTGCTTTGGCACCGGTCTGAAAAGTCAGATTCATGTTAGTTCCGGTATCACCATCCGGAACCGGAAAAACGTTTAGTGAATTCACAAATTCAGCATTTTTATTAATACGATGTGCGGCTACCCGGATCATGTCCTGGAATTTAGTCGCCGTAATTTCGGTTACTGCCACGAAACATCCTCCTCGAAGAACTTCATTATCTGATCACCGTCGCAAAACGGTGCGTTAACGTCAGTCGCCTAATACCTTGACGCCTTGGACGATGACGGTCACTTCATCGGTTGTGACCCCCAACATCGTTTCGAGGTTGTATTTTACTTTGTCTTGGACATTTCGGCAAACTTCGGATATTTTGGTGCCATAACTGACAATGATATTCACTTCGATTTTCACGCCATTGTCGGTTTGACGTACCACAACACCGCGCGCATAATTCTCGCGCTTCAAAATATCATTGAGATTATCCCGGATCTGGTTACGACTGGCCATCCCGACAATGCCATAGATTGACGTTGCCGCACCGCCAACCACTGTTGCAATGACACTATTGGAAATGTCGATAATCCCATATTTGGTTTTGATCTTGACCGCCATGCTGTATCCTCCTAGCCATTAACGATGCTATTTTCACCGCATACAATTCTAACAGATAGTTTAGCATAGGGAAGAAGTCATTAAAAGCGCGCACGATTCGAAACCACGGTCGACTAAGCTAATCATGCTGCCTGTCATTGCTTCCCTGATGACCTGACACAAAAAGATCCTGACAATGAAGGATGCATCACATTCATTGTCAGGATCTTTTTAATCGTTATGGGATCAAACCCGGGTCACTTTACCTGATTTAAGGGCACGTGCAGAAACCCATACCCGCTTTGGTTTACCATCAACAAGGATCCGAACCTTGTGCAGGTTGGCTTTCCATTGGCGCCGGCTTGAATTCAAAGCGTGAGAACGCTTGTTGCCAAACGTGGTATGACGACCAGTAATAACATCTTTAGCCACAATATGACCTCCTTTTTTTCAAGGTCACCCTCGAATTTTTCACTCAACTAACTTATCATAGGCCCGCGGTGAATGCAAGAAGTTTTGCAAAGTAAAAATACTTGACAGGCTTTAAACAACAGCTCAATCTGCTCTTTTTTCCGACCTTACCGCGTTAATTATCGACTTTTTGTCCGCGGCGATCGCGGCTATAGACAATCGCGACGACACCCTTTGTCCAGCTCACCGTAAATGGTTTAGTCCCGACAAATTCATTGGAAGCCCACGAAAATGGCGAAGCATTGTCCCACGCCTTTAACGGGTACTTGGCGCCAGTAATCGTCAGGTCGGTGATAGGGGTTAAATTGACAACTGCCACATAGCGATAATCTGGCAGCGGTTGAATTTCATGGACACCCGGGGCATAGTAATCGACCCGATTCTGCACATCCAAAAGGTGAATGCGTTCAATCGCGGGTAGGAATCGCGACTGGAGCGGCAAAAACAAATTGGACAAGAAATGATCCAGTCGCCCACCGGTTGCCCCCAGTATGATCACGTTACCAGTCGAAAAACATTGTAAAGCAGCTTTGACGGCAAGCTCTGTATCGGTATCATCTTTTTCTGAAGGGACTTGCCGAATTTTCTTGACGTGTTCACGGACGGCGCGTAACTCGCTCAAGGTTAATGAGTCAAAATCGCCAACTGCCAGATCCGGCTGAATGCCCGCTTCAACAAGATGCAAGGTTCCCCGATCGACGCCAATCCATACCCCCGGCAACTCTTGCCAGTCAGTCGGTAAATCATCATGCGGGCCGCCAGCCATGATATTGATAGTTGTCATTGAACCGCCTCACGTAAAGATGAGATGGCCGCACCGACATCACTGGCACCAAAGACGTATGAACCGGCCACAAAAATATCGGTCCCCGCATCTGCTGCAGCTTTCACGGTTTTGGCATTAATGCCGCCGTCTACTTCAATATCAAAATGCAACCCGCGATCCTGACGTAATTGATGCAATCGGGCAACTTTATCCACCATGGCAGTCAAAAACTTCTGGCCGCCAAATCCCGGATTAACGGTCATGACCAATACCTGATCAACAAGCGGTAAAACTTCTTCCAAACTGCTTAAAGGCGTGCCCGGATTCACCACGACCCCCGCACGCACCCCGGTCGCTGCGATATGCTGAAGAACGCCATATAAGTGATCAGTCGCTTCCTCATGCACCAAAATCGTATCGGCTCCGGCTTCGGCAAAGGCAGGCGCCCACGCTGCTGGATCACTGACCATTAGATGAACCTCTAACGGTAAGTTGGTAACCGGGCGTAATGCCTGCACGACTAATGGACCAAATGTCAGATTAGCGACAAAATGACCGTCCATAACATCAACATGCAGCAAGTCGGCACCTGCCTGCTCCACTTTTTCAACATCACGGGCTAAATGAGCAAAGTCGGCGCTTAGAATCGACGGGGCAATTTTCATGAGAATCCCTCCATTTTAAAAGATGAACTACTTTTTCTTATACACTGGGCGCTTGCCACTTAATTCTTCTCGAAACTGTAAATAATTTTCATAGCGACTGGCCATGATCTTTCCGGCATCCAATGCGGCTTTGACGGCACATTGCGGCTCGCTGACATGCTGACAGCCCCGGAATTTACAGCGCGGGGCCAAGGCAACAAATTCAGGAAAACGATCCCGCAAGTCATCAAGCGTCACATCCAACAAACCGAGTGAAGAAAATCCCGGCGTATCAGCAACTAGCCCGCCATGAATCGGATATAGATCGGTTGTGCGCGTGGTATGCTTACCGCGATTTAACGCCCGACTAATGGTTCCGGTAGCCAAATCCAACCCCGGTACCAAATGATTAATCAAGGTCGACTTCCCGGCACCGGTTTGACCCGTAAAAATAGTCAGCTTGTCAGCAAAACTAGCCTGAACTTGATTTAACGTGGCAGGATCAAAGGCTGCTTCGGGCATGAAAACCGCATACCCGATGGCCTGATAACCGGCTAAAGCTTCTTCAATTTGCTTCAACAGCCGTCCAGGCGCCAAGTCGGTTTTGGTGAGGTAAATTTCGGCATGAATCGCATGCCCTTCAAGATAAACCAAAAACCGATCGAGCAGATTCAACGAAAAATCCGGTTCAACGGCTGAGACAATCAACAAAGCCTGATCCACATTGGCTACTGGTGGGCGCACCAACGCATTGTGCCGTGGCAGTATCCGCAACAAATAGCCTTCATCATCACCTTGACCCGGCTGAAATACGGCAAAATCGCCAACTAGTGGCGTGATCTTGTCATTCCGCAGGCTTCCGCGACCACGAGTGCGATAAATCGCACCATCAACTGCAAGATCATAATACCCGCTGATTTGTTTGATAATTCTTCCGGTTAATTCTTCACTCATTGTGTAATATTGTACTCCTGTGCGACAACGGTGCCATCTCGTACCACCCGATAACTACCCGGATACGTCTTGTTGACTTGCAAGGTAATGGTGACCTGATTATCCGCGGTAATATTAAACGTCTTGTTAACCGAATTAATGTTATGTGTCTTATCGCCGATGAACACCTGAACCCCGTTTGGCGTCGGTCCACTGCTGCTAGCACTGCCACTACTGCTTCCGCTGTCGCTGGATGTGCTTGAAGATGCCGGCGCCTGATAAGGGATTGAAATGGTTTTGGTAACGGTTTTGAGTTCATCGGGATCCGGACCTTGAGAAATCGTCACATTGACCGTATCGCCTGCGTGAACCTGCGTGCCAGCAGCCGGATTCTGGCTAATTACCATACCGGTATCAACGGTGTCGGAATGACTCTGAGCAATCACAATCTTAAGTCCGACCTCATTTGCGTAGTCACGCAGACTCTTTTCCGTATAACCGGTAAGATCCCGCAGTGCAAAGGCCGTATTGACTTTCTTAATCGGCTCTGCAACATCAAACGTAATCGTGGTTTTACTTGCAATGACTTTTTTGCCGGGTTTAATGCTTTGTGCCGTGATTTTTCCGGCTGCGACCGAATTTGTTCGGACCACTTTTTCCTTGACGGTAACACCGCGTTTTTGCAAATCGGATTTTGCATCCGTATAATCCTGACCGACATAATTATCCAAGGTAATGCGCGGCTGTCCGCGACTCAGTATCAGATCAACCGCCGAGCCTTCTTTGACACTGACCTGCCGCTTAGGACTAGAGTCTATAACCAGATCCCTATCGACTTTGGTTGAGTAAGTATAGCGATACTTTCCGACCTTCAATCGCGAACTGGTTAGTGCCGTTTTAGCTTGCGTCTTGGTCATCCCGCGCAAATCAGGGACCGTCACATCGGCTTTTTGATTGGCCGTCACCAATCCAATTCCTACCAGTATTAACATCACGATCAAGGCGCTCAGGCCGATCATCAACCATCGCCGTCGTTTCTTCTTAGCCTGGCCATCTGGTGAATGGTGTTCAGCAGGTTGGTCTGCGTGATCGTCATCATCATGCGGTGGCTTGGGGCCGTTGGGAATGACCGGTACAATGCGCGTCTCATCCAAATCATCTTTTGGAATCACATACTTGGCTTCGTGAGCCCGGGCAGGACTGAGCGCCGTGCTGAGATCGCTTGCCATGGCGTCGGCACTTGTATACCGATTAGCCGGATTCTTCGCCGTGGCTTTAAAAACAACATTCTCTAGTGCCTGAGGAATATGGGGATCAAAGGCGCGCACGGATGGAATTTCTTCTTGAAAATGTTTCAACGCAATCGAAACCGCCGAGTCGCCTTCAAACGGCACCGAACCGGTTAACATTTCAAATAAAATAATACCAAGTGCATAAATATCGCTTTGCCGTGTGGGCATACTGCCGCGTGCCTGCTCCGGTGATAAGTAATGGACAGAGCCTAACAGAGAGTTGGTCATCGTCATTGAATTTTCCGATAACGCTACCGCAATGCCAAAATCGGTAATCTTGGCGTTGCCATCCGGATCAATCAAAATATTTTGCGGTTTTAAATCACGATGGATAATATTGTGGTCATGCGCGGTCTGAACGGCTGACAAGATCTGTTCCATCATATCGACAACGCGTTGATAAGGAATCGGGAAGTGTTCAACGATATAGTGTTTCAAATCAGAGCCTTTGACATACTCCATCACCAAAAACTGTTGGCCGTGACTTTCACCCACATCATAAATCGACACAATATTGGGATGGACCAATTCACTTGTCGCCATGGCTTCACGCTGAAATCGGCGCACCGTATCCGGGTCATTTTGAAGATCGAGCCGTAAAACTTTGACCGCAACATCACGGTCAAGGATCAGATCGCGTGCCAAATAAACGTTGGCCATACCGCCTTCGCCTAACGTTTTGATGAGCTTATAGCGTTCATTTAAAATCGTCCCCGGCTCGATCATGACGGTTCCCTCCGATCCTGATGAATGATCAAAGCAGTGATATTGTCCGGACCCCCGGCAGCATTAGCCCGTAGAATTAGCTCCTGGGCCTTGCTGCCAATTGGCATATCCTGACGTAAAACAGCCGCAATGGCTTCATTATCGATCATATTCGTTAACCCATCCGAGCACAGCAGCAAATAATCATCAAATTCCATATCATAAATTGTCACATCTGCGTCAACATCGCTGCTAACTCCCAGCGAACGGGTGATCACGTTGCGTTGGGGAAAACGTTTGGCTTCTTCAGGGGTTAATTCACCATGTTTGACCAATTCGTTAACCAAACTATGATCCTCGGTAATCTGAACCAGATGCCCGTTGCGATATAAATACCCGCGCGAATCCCCGATATTGGCAACGACAAAACGGGTACCGCTGATGATCACTGCTACAACCGTTGTACCCATACCAGATAAGTCAGTATATTGTTTAGCCTTTTGCAGAATCATGTCATTTTCCTGCTGCAACTCAAAAATAAGCCAGCGGACGATGGACTCAATCTCGGCAGTGTCGGTTTTCTCAAAAGCATAGCCGAGATGGGAAACGGCCATTTCACTCGCCACGTCCCCGCCGCGATGGCCTCCCATTCCATCAGCCACTAAAGCAAGGGTGGCCTCAGACTGATTCTTAAAGATGCCAACATAATCCTGGTTATTTGGCCGGCGCCGACCAATATCGGTGCGATAAGCAAACTCCATACATACCCCTCATTTACGGCGAATCAGACTGGCGATGAAAAAGCCATCGGTATCATAATCGTCGGGAAATAATTGCAAAGCTGGTGCGCCATGCGTTTTGGCAAGTGGTTTTAGCGTCAAAACAGGTACCTGTTCGAACTCGGGATGCGTTGCTAAGAAGTGGGCCACCACATCCTGGTTTTCCTCTTTTACCATTGTACATGTACTATACGTCAAGCGGCCACCGATTTTTAAAGTAGGTGCGACACTATCGAGAATCGCCAACTGAATTTTTTGCAGGTGTTGCAAGTCTTCAGGCTGTTTTGTGTACTTGATCTCGGGTTTACGCCGAATGAGCCCTAACCCGGAACAAGGTGCATCTACTAAGATTTTATCGAAAGACTCAGCAGCAAAGTTAGCCGCAACCTGACGCGCATCCATCACCTGTGCCGCCACGCGATCATCAAGGTCTAACCGCTTAGCATTTTGTTGAATCAAGCGGACTTTATTGGCGTGCAGATCCAAGGCAGTGACCCGCCCGCCTTGGTCAGGATCCAGATACTGGGCAATGTGCGTGGTTTTGCCGCCAGGAGCCGCACACGCATCAAGAACCTGATCGCCCGGTTGTACATCCAGACTCGGTGCAACAAGCATCGAGCTTTCATCCTGCATGGTATACAGACCGTCAGCAAATTCCCGGGTGCCGGCTAAATGCCCCCCTGGCGCAACTAGTCCAACTGGCGTGAGCGGACTTTCTTTTAACGCTGGAAATTGCGGCTGCAACGCCTTCAATAAAGCTGCCGCCGTTGTTTTCGTTGTGTTGACGCGAATCGAAGCATGGGCCGGCTGGTTAATGGCTGCTAGAATCTTGGCGGTCTTTGTCTCGCCTAGCTGTGCTTGCAGCTTTTTTACCAGCCAAACCGGCGTACTGCTGGTAATCGCCAAACGTTGAATCGGATCAGCAATTGTCATCGGATCAGGGTACCCACTGCGCTGTGCCTGCCTTAAAACACCGGTCACAAATTTAGCCACCCCTTGATGGCCTAATTTTTTAGCGATTTCCGTACTGTCAAAGAAAACCGCTCGTGCCGGCACTTTATCTAAATACTGCAGCTGATACACCGCCGTCTGCAACAGACAACGCACCCAAGTATCCAATTGTCGGTTTTTAACAAACGGCGCCAAAAGATAATCTAGCGTTAATTGGTGCTGAATCACGCCATAGACAACGTTTGTCAGTAAACCGGCGTCACGCGAATCCAGCTGATATTTGGTGATCACGTGATCGAGCGTCAGGTTGGAATAGCCGCCTTTACCCATGACGCGGGTTAAGGTTTGAACGGCTAACAGTCGCGGATTATTCGGGGTCATCGGTGATCACCTGCTGTCCCACGGTTAAATCGCGGCCAGGGCCGTTTAAATAGTCGGCAATATGCTGTTTGCTTTTCCCGGCTGGCTGGAGCTCATCAATTTGAAAGGTGCTCTGTTCGCCCGCCGCGATGACGAGTTGATGCTTGCTGCGTGCGACCACGCTGCCAGCAGGCAAGTTTGTAGTCGCGGTTAATGGTGTGATGGCCCAAAGCTTGGTTCGTTGGCCGTTCATATAAACATACCCGCCGACTTCTGGCCGCAAGCCGCGGACCCATTGATCCAATGCTTGCGCCGACAAGTGAATATCAAGGTGCTCCTGCTCTTTGGTGATGGTCGGGGCAAACGTGACTTTCTCGGGATCCTGTGGCGTACGGGTGGCGGTTTGGTCAATAATCTTCGGCAAGGTTGCCAATAACAAATCACGACCCAATAAAGATAATTTCGCAAACACAGTGCCAGTATCGTCTTGGCGGGTTAACGGCAACTTCGCCTGCGCAAACATATCGCCAGCATCCATCTTCTTAACCATTTCGATAATGGTGACGCCGGTTTCAGCATCCCCGTTGATAATGCTGTACTGAATCGGTGCGCCACCGCGATACTTCGGTAGCAACGAACCATGGACATTCACAGCAGCAATTTTGGCTGCTTGTAAAAATTTGGTCGGCAAAAATTGCCCGTACGCTGCTGTCACAATAAGATCCGGCGCTAAGGCAATCGCCTGCGCCAGCTCAGGACTGCCGCTAAGCTTTTCTGGCTGTAAAACCGGAATGTTATGAGCGACGGCTGCTTGCTTGACCGGGCTTGCGGCCAGTTTCTGCTTACGGCCGACTTTACGATCCGGCTGCGTCATCACTGCCACCACGTCATAATGCTGGGCAATGAGTCCTTCAAGGATCGGGACGGCAAAATCAGGTGTTCCTAGAAAAATTACTGAAGTCATGTTTTCCTCCAAACGATCGATTCGATATGATGCGTGATACCCTTCGTTGACAACAACTTCAAACAAATGATAGCGGTTCGGGATCAATGGTTACCTGAAATCCTTGCCGGCTGCTTTGTTGCGTCTCTTCAAGAATATGTTGCAAGGTTTTGGCTAAGGCCGGTTCATGTTTATATTTTAAAACGATCTGATAAATATAGCGATTCTTCAAGCGTGCAATCGGTCCGGGCGTTGGTCCAAGCATGATTACCTGATCTGACAGCTGTGCGCGCAATTCCTTAGCCAAGGAAAAAATTGCCTTCGCTGCCTGCGTCTCATCAGGATGACTAACCCCAATCTTAGTTGAAAAGAAATATGGTGGGTAGTTGCCTTGGTGGCGCACTGCCATCTCCTGGCGAAAGAAGCCTTCGTAATCCTGACGTTTGGCATACTGAATGGCGTAATGATCCGGATTAAACGTCTGCACAAACACTTCGCCGGGTTTATCGGCCCGCCCTGCTCGGCCACTTACCTGAGTTAGCAATTGGAACGTCTTTTCACTGGCTCGAAAGTCCGGTAATCCCAGCGATGTATCAGCATTAATGACGCCAACCAAGGTGACATCAGGAAAGTCCAACCCTTTAGCAATCATCTGGGTGCCGAGTAAAATATCGGCTTGATGAGCGCCAAATGCATTCAAAATCCGGGCATGTCCCCCTTTTCGCCGCGTGGTATCAACGTCCATACGTAAAATGCGCGCGTTTGGGAGTAACGTCTGCAATTGAGCTTCAACTTTTTGAGTGCCGGTGCCATAATAGCGAATCTTGTCCGATCCACACTGCGGGCAGCGGCGCGGAATTGCTTCTTCATGACCGCAATAGTGACATTTTAGCGTGTGCGTATCCATGTGCAACGTTAGACTGATGTCACAGTTAGGACACTTTGCAACGTAACCGCAATCGCGACACATCACAAAACTGGAGTATCCGCGCCGATTTAACAGCAAGACGCTTTGTTCATGCCGCTCCAGACGCACCTTCAACGCATCTAACAACGGCGCCGAAAAGTCTTCCTGAGCCCCCTGCGCAAACGCTTCACGCATATCGACAATGTGCACCGGTGGCAATGGCTGATCGTTAATCCGCTGCGGCAAACGTAAAAGCGTGTATACGCCTTTTTCCGCCCGCGCACGGGATTCCAACGATGGCGTGGCCGATCCTAATACAACCGGTGCATGATGAATCTGTGCCCGCTTGAGTAAGACGTCGCGAGCATGGTAACGCGGTACCGAATCCTGCTTATAGCTGGTTTCGTGTTCCTCGTCCATGATGAACACCCCAATATGCCTGAGCGGTGCAAACGCGGCTGAACGCGCACCGACGACGACTTGTGCCTCGCCACGGGCAATGCGCCGCCATTCATCATATTTTTCCCCATCAGACAGGCCGGAATGCATGACGGCAACATGCATCCCGAAGCGTCCCTTAACCCGATCAACCATCTGGGGCGTCAAAGCAATTTCGGGCACCAGCATGAGCGCGGTTTGCCCCGCCGCCAGCACCTGCGCAATCACCTGTAGATAGACTTCGGTTTTACCCGATCCCGTCACCCCTTCAAGTAAGAAAGTTTTCGGCTCTTTTGCTTTCACGGCTTGATTGATCGTGTCCACAATCTTTTTTTGATCGACCGTTAATGGTAGGGGTTGCGTTAACGGTTGATGCCGAAGTTGCGGATAAGGATCGCGGTACGTTTCATGGGCTTCTAATTTTAACCAGCCTTTCGCCGCGGCCTGATTAATCGTTGCTTTCGTTAACTTAGTGCGATGTTCCACATCCGTCAGCAATGGTCGTTCATGTTTGGCCGCCCAGGTTCCGATCAGGTCAAGCAATTGCAATTGTTTCACGGCATTTTTGCGTGTTTGTTGTTTTTCTGCGGCAACTTGCTCAGCTGACAACTGAGGAATGAGGTAGAAAACCTGTTTAACTCGGGCGCGATCTTTCTTAACGTAAGAAATGGCCACTTTTTCAGCCTGTGCCAGTTTCATCAAAGCAACCTGATCCTCATCAGAAAGCGTGTTGAAGGCGACGCTATCCGCCTGACCAAAATAGCGGGCTTGCTCCTCAGCAGACAATGCAATCGGTTCGGCAATCTTAACCGCATCGATTTTTAGCATGGTTGGTAACATGGTTTGCATGCAGGCAATCCAAAAAGAATAAGTGGTTTCTGCCAGCCATTTCGATAGCGCCAGCATTTCCTGATTCAAGACCGGCGCGGGATCCAAAACATCCAGCAGCGGCTTGAGTTCACCGGCATACTCACTTTGATCGGAAAGAGCGACAACCATCCCGCTGACTTTCCGCGCTCCTTTTCCAAACTGAACCCAAACACGCATCCCGGGTTGAAGCGCGCCATCGAGTCTTGGTGGCACAAGATAATCAAATGGCCGGTCTGTTTGCATGGTCGGAACATCCACAATCACTTTGGCAATGGTTGCCAAGCGCTCACCCCTTTTGTTTCGGTAACATCGTTGTTAATTGCTCAATTAAAGCCATGGCGACTTTTTGCTTCGTCATTTCCGGCAGCGTCACCGGTGGCTGATCAGGCCGCAAAAAGGTGACCGTATCCGTATCGGCATTAAACCCATGGGTCGCATCGACTGGATTGGCAACGATCATGTCGGCCTTTTTTTTCGTCAGTTTGGTTTGGGCATTGGCTAACAAATCATTGGTTTCTGCGGCAAAACCGATGACTACCTGATGGGTTTTCTTTTGCCCCAATGTCGCCAGAATATCCGGATTCTGGACCAAGGTCAACGTCAAGCCGCTGTTAGCATCGACTTTTTTTATTTTGTGGTCGCTAATCGTCGGCGCGCGATAATCTGCAACCGCCGCCGCCATAATAACTGCATCGGCATCCGGAAAATCCGCCAATATTGCATCAGCCATCGACTGGGCGCTGGTCACCGGCTTCACGGTCACCCCAGGGACAACAGGCAGCTCCCTAGTGGTCACTAAAGTCACCGCTGCACCAGCACCAGCCGCGGCGTTGGCAATGGCGGTGCCCATTTTACCTGATGAGTCATTCGTTAAATAGCGCACCGGATCTAGTCGTTCTTTTGTCCCACCGGCCGAGACAATGATACGCCGGCCTTTTAACCGCGGTTCCGCAAGATTTTCAAGAAACAGCGCGATCTGATCCGGTTCAGGCATCCGTCCGACTCCGGTATAACCTTCAGCCAATTGTCCGGTAGCAGGTGGCAGCAGACGATAGCCTTGTCTGCTAATCAGCCGCGCAATATTACGCTGCGTTTGTGGATTTTGCCACATTTGATCGTTCATAGCCGGGACCATTAATTTAGGAGCAGTCATTGCTAGCAGCGTCGTGGTGACAACGTTGTCAGCTAAACCAGCTGCCAGCTTTGCCAAGGTATTGGCGGTTGCCGGCACAACGACCCCCAAATCCGCCCAGTGTGCTAAAGCAACATGCGCCACGTGTTCCGGATGGTCAAACTCATGTCCGTCCGTCAACACAGCATGTTTACTAACAATGGCCAACGTTTCAGGGGTCACGAACTTCTGCGCACTGGCCGTCATCGCAACTCGGACGTCATGCCCGGCTTTGACTAACGCGCGCACCAACAGTGGTATTTTATATGCCGCAATCCCGCCAGTAACAAACAAGGCAATATGTTGCTTTTTCATGAGGCACCCCTTTTACATTTCGTAGTAGCTTTATTATAGCAAACGTGAGCCAAGTTTCCGGTCATGGCGATTAAACCAACCCGGCAAACGCATATCCATTAATGTTTCCAAAAATATTGCCATAAAAAAAGAGCAACCGGTTGTTCTGCTTACCGTTGCCCCTTACTTCAATGGTTTGTCTTTTAATCCTTAATCTTTGTGATCGAGTTTTTCGGCATCCCGTTCAAGCATCTTTGATTTTGGATCAATAATCACGTCGCCAGCAGCAATTTCTTCAAGCGCTTTGCCGACACTCTTATCTGATTTATAGTCGGACAACATTTTCAAATCGCCCGCTTCAAGTTCGTGTGCACGCTTGGCTGCTAAAACAGCAAGTGAATAACGTGAGGGCACCTTTTCCAATAACTTGTCAATTGAAGGATAAATAATCATGTGATGAGACTCCTTTTTTCATAATCGCCAATTTGCCAAGTCGCAAATTGGCGCTCCATTATCTAGCTAAATCGGCACTCGCCAACATACCTTTGTAGCGGTCGATGACACGCGGAACACGTAAATGTTCACTTTCAATGATGCGCTCAATCCGCTTGACGGCCAAATCCACTTTGTCGTTAACCACGGCATAATCATAATTTTCCATCATGGTAATTTCGGAAGCCGCCTTGCGAATGCGCTTATCGATGGTCTCGTCGTCATCCGTACCGCGACCTTTCAATCGATGACGTAATTCACTTAAATCTGGTGGGGTCAGGAAGATGAACACCCCATTGGGACACTTCTTGCGCACCTGCATTGCACCATTGACTTCGATCTCAAGTAACACATCACGCCCGGACTCAAGCGTTTCATTAACGTATTTCAGTGGCGTACCGTAGTAGTTGTCGACATACTTCGCATACTCAAGCATACCACCTGTCGCGATTTCGTGCTCAAACTGTGCTTTGGTTCTGAAGTAATAATCAACGCCATCAACCTCGCCAGGACGCATTTGGCGCGTCGTCATTGAAATAGAATATTGAAAATCCCGGTAGTTGCCTTCAAGCATGGCTTGTCGGACCGTTCCTTTGCCTACGCCGCTGGGACCAGACAAAACAATCAGCATTCCCCGTTCGTGCATGTGTGAACCTCTTTCGTTAAGTATTACTAAACATTTTGCACTTTTTCACCGCCGATTTCAACTGCTTCAAGACCGCGGTAATGAAAACGTCATATGGCGTAAGGTCATCTCGGCATCTTTTTTCCCCAAGGCCATCATTTCGGTAATCGCTGCGGGACGAAAGTTGAAGAGACGAGGCAGTGGCCGACTAGGTTTCAGATAAACATCGCCGTGATCAGACCCGATCCGGCCAATCCCCGCGCCACTGATGGCCACAACAAAATCAGCGCCAATATCTCTTGCAATGTCAACGGGCAGATCATTAACCACGCCACCATCAACAAAACTGGTGCCATGCCGGTCAATCGGTGTAAAAATCCCCGGCATTGCGCTGGAGGCTAGCAACCACTCTCTGGCATCAGCAACCGAAAGTTCATCTATGCGCGTCACATGGGCACGTAAGTCGGGTAAGCGCGTGGTAACGGCTAAAACCGCCCGTTGATCACGTTTTGGCAACCGCAACATCTGCTCAAGTAATGGGACAAAGTTACGTCTGGCAAAGATCGGTCCCCGCGTCTTTAAGCTGGTCAAAGACTGCCACCAATGCGCCAGTTGTTGCGGCGCCATGTGAGCCGTAGCAGCAGCGTTAATGGCACCGATTGAAGAACCGATGACAAACGCAGGCGCCAGTCGCGGACCCAGCACGCTCCAGACACCGGCTTGATAAGCACCATGCGCCGCCCCGCCACCAAAAACAACTGCCAATACCAACTTTGCCACCTCCAATTCTGTCACGAGCTTGCCGTTGTTACAGGTCGAATAAATTTCAAAAAGTAGTTGCAAGTTTGAACACATGTTCGTATAATGAAGTTACAAACAAACGTTCGGAGGCGCGATCATGGAAAATAAATCGTCAGCACTGCAAAATGTGACCCATCACCTTGTAGCTTCATACCGGGAATTATTCGATCTGGCAGCACCCACGATGCAAATGCCCGCCCATCAAGTGGATCTTTTCATTGATCAGGCGATGCAACGACATTACCAAATTGCACTGTATTTTAACCATGAAACCGCGCCATTTGTGGGCCACATTGTCCGACCACTTGGTGAAAAACGCTTCCTGGTTAAAGGATACCACAGCAATATTTTCCGCATCATGACTAGCACCAGTGTCAATTACATTAAACGATTCAAATAGCTTTTTCTGAATACGGCTCCTGTGACCAAGCAAAAAGCGATTCAAGTAAGACCGATGTCTCCTTGAATCGCTTTTTGTTATGCCGGAAAAAATCTACGAACATTGAACTTTTAGCGCATCCAATACCGTCACCAGTTCACCTGACTACGATGACGCTTTGCCATGTTTAAACTCATCGGCCATTCTTAATAGTTCTTCGGCATGTTCAATCGTCAGCTTAGTGATTTTTTCGCCAGCCAGCATCCGCGCAATTTCCTCTACTCGCGCTTTATGGGTTAGTTTATTGACTTGGGTCGTTGTCCGACCGTCATGAACCGCCTTGCTGATAACATACTCATGATCGGCCATGGCAGCTACTTGCGGCAGGTGCGTAATACACAACACCTGCGACCTTTTGGCAATTAAGCTAATTTTATTGGCAATCGCGTGCGCAACCCGTCCGGAAACGCCGGTATCAACCTCATCGAAAATGATCGCCGTGACCCCTTCCGAGCGCGCAAAAATGGTTTTCATCGCAAGCATCAGCCGCGATAATTCCCCACCTGACGCAATTTTGGCTAACGGCTTGGCTTCTTCACCCGGATTAGTCTGAATATAAAAGACCGCTTCGTTTAACCCGTCTGCCCGAAAATCTTTGGCCTTAGTAAAATGAACCGAAAAAACCGTTTTATCCATGTACAGTGACGCCAGCTGCTCGTGGATCGCTTTGGTCAGTTGTTTGGCAGCAGCGTGCCGGCGTTTTGAAAGTGCCGCACCGAGTTTCTGAAGCTGGGCTTGAGATTCTTTTAGGTTGCTGTCTAGATCTTCAACCGATGTTTCGGCTTGTTCCATCTGATTCAATTCCGCCGCTGCCCGTTTGCCATAAGCGATCACTTCATCAAGGGTTTCGCCGTATTTGCGTTTGAGCTGATTAAATAAATCGAGCCGTTTTTCGACTTCATCCAGCCGGCCTTCGTCAAATTCCTGATCATCGAGTTCTTTCGATAAATCATTTTGAACATCCTGCAAACTGTAATACGCACTCTGCAAGTTGTCGGCAATTGCCGCAAAGTCAGGATCCAAATCGGCAATGCTTTGCATACTCGACATTGCTTGACCAATTTGATCAAGTGCATTGACTTCCTCATCACTCAACAGGGCATAGCTTTCTTGCAATGCAGCATTGATTCTTTGAAAGTTTGCCAACCGATCGCGTTCGGTGCTTAAATCGGTATCTTCATGCGGTTGCAGATCGGCGCTTTGAATTTCGCTCACCTGGAATTTCAACATATCCAGTCGTTGCGCCCATTCCTGTTCATTTGCCTGTTTTTGCTTCACTGCTTGTAAGGTACGCTGATAATTTTGATAAACTTCTGCATATTGGTGGCGAATTTTCAGCAGATCATCACCGGCAAAGGCATCCAATAAACCTAGATGCGTTTCCGAATGCATCAGCTGCTGATGTTCATTCTGGCCGTGAATATCCACCAACGTTTCGCCAATCGCTTTCAAGGTGGCGGTGTTGACCAGATGACCGTTAACGCGACAAACGTTCCGGCCGCTGCGGAATAATTCGCGCTGTAACAAGACGGTGTCGTTTTGGTCCGGATCCATCACCCCGAAAGCCTGGAGTTTGGCTTCCGTCAATGGATTTGCCTGCGCGTCAAACAAACCTTCCAAGCTTGCCTTGGATGCCCCGGTTCGGATGAAATCAACCGATCCGCGCCCACCAGCCAACAAACCCACCGCATCAATAATAATTGACTTGCCGGCCCCGGTCTCACCAGTGAGCGCCGTCATCCCTGACTGAAAGCTCAACGCCAGGTTATCAATGATGGCAAAATCATGAATTGCTAACTCCTGTAACATCTTTTCACCCCACCATGGCCTCAAGTTCCGCCAATACATCGGTTGCATACTGTGCCGAGCGACAAATAATGAGAATGGATGCATCCCCGCTAATCGTCGCAAAAATTCGCCGGTCGTCCAATTGTTCGATCAACGTCTCAACCGCGGCTGCCGTCCCTGGCAAAAGCGCCAAATGGACAAAATTATCCATTGCTTCGCCCCACTTCATCGCGGTAACCAATGTCCGCCGCAGTTTATCCGTAGCGGGCAGCTGCTTTTCCGCGGGCATACTGTAGCGATAGTGTCCCTCACCTGCCGGAATCTTGACCAGTTGCATTTCCTTAATATCCCGGGAAATCGTTGCCTGAGTGACCGGAATTTTCATCTCGGTCAAACGGGCCACCAAATCTTCCTGCCGTTCTATCGGCTCACTTTGAATTAACCGTTGAATTGTCGCTTGTCGTTCGCGCTTTCGCATGTGCTCACCTCTGTCATGAATGCATTTTTAACGTGGAAAAATGCTTTACCCATAGCATAGCGCAGACGCACCAGGCTTACCAAATTTTTGCATAAATATTCAATTAAGGGCGTTTTAATGCAGCATACGCATCACTAAGGGTTCGCTCGATATCAACAGTTGGTGCGATTTCTCCAGGGGTTTGGTCAGCATTTTGCAAATGAATTAAAAATTCAATATTGCCTTCGCCGCCTTTGATCGGGCTATACGCCAAACCTAAAACGTTATAGCCGGTGGCGCTGGCAAAGTTAACGATCATCTTCAACACATCCCGATGAACCTGGGGATCGCGGACAATGCCATGCTTACCAACATGCGCAGGCCCGGCTTCAAATTGCGGCTTAATGAGTGCCACCGCGTGACCGTGCGGCATTAAGATGGCTTTTAGCGGCGGCAAAATGAGTTTCAACGAAATAAAACTAACATCCGTCATGGCAAATTCCACGGGGCCATCGGTAAAATCTTCAGGCTTGCTATAACGAAAATTCACCCGTTCCATCACTTTCACGCGCGGATCCTCACGAAGTTTCCAAGCCAGTTGATTATAGCCGACATCCAAGGCATAGCTCATTTTGGCACCATTTTGTAAGGCCACATCGGTGAAACCGCCAGTTGATGCGCCAATGTCAAGCACGGTTTTACCCGTCAAATCAATCGCAAATACTTTCAGTGCTTTAGCCAATTTAAGCCCACCACGACTTACATACGGCATTTTTTTGCCTTTCACATGCAAAATGGCATCGCCGGGGATTTTGACCCCCGGCTTATCCAAACGTTGATTGTTCTGATCATAGACTTCGCCAGCCATCACCGAACGCTTGGCCTGTTCGCGTGACTCAAATAAGCCTTGCTCCACAAGCAGTACATCGACCCGTTCTTTTTTTACCTTTGTCATGCTTGTAACACCGCCAAAATCGATTTTAAGTCGGCTGCATCAACGGTCAGGCTGTTTAACGCAGCAGTGGCTAGCTGAAACTGGGTCGCCAATGCTTGTTTGGCACCGGCTAATCCCAGCAGTTCGGGAAATGTATTTTTGTGTTCGGCCACATCCTTATCGGCAGTCTTACCTAATTCCGCGGTGGTTTTAGTCACATCATTGATATCATCTTTGATTTGAAAACCCAGACCAAAAGCAGCCGCAAAATCGGCTAAGGCAGCTTGATCGGCTTCGGGAATCGCGACAAACAAACTACCCATTGCCACACCGGCCTGGATCAGCGCGCCGGTTTTAGCCTGATGCATCTGTTTGAGAGTTGCTAGGTCATATTGCGTTTGCTCGCCATCCATATCAAGTACCTGGCCTGCAACCATTCCTGAACTGCCAGCCGCTTCTGCCAGAATTTGAACGAGTTCGGCACCTTTTCCCGGATAGTGCTGGCTTAAGATAGCGAATGCGTCGGTTAACAATGCATCCCCAGCCAAAATCGCGAGCGCCTCGCCAAACTGTTTGTGATTCGTCGGCTGACCGCGGCGGAGATCATCATTATCCATAGCAGGCAAATCGTCATGAATCAAAGAATAGGTATGTACAAATTCAAGTGCAGCTGCAGCCGGTAATGCCTCGGCAACCACACCATCGTACATAGCAACAACGCTCAATAACAGCAACGGCCGCAACCGCTTGCCGCCTGCATCAACCGAATAAGCCATCGCCGCACGCAAATGGGGATTGACCACAGTTGCCAATTGTTCGTCTAAAGTATGATTAATTGCTGTTTGCCAGTCGGTTAGCGTTGGACTCATTGTTGGCCTTCTTTGGGCTGAAATGGTTGGGTGGTACCATCATCACTCACCATTTCCGTCACCGTCTTTTCTGCTGATTTCAGCGTTTTTTCGAGTTCCTGACTCAATTTGACCCCGACTTTAAATTGATCTAGGGCTTTTTCAAGGGGGACATCGCCTTGTTCTAATTGATTCACAATACCTTCAAGTTGTGCGAGTTTTTCTTCAAACGTTGGTTCAGCCATGTTTTTTCTCCTTTGTCGTCACACGGGCGCCAATTTGCCCATCCGCAACGTGAATATGAATCGCGGCATCCACTTGATAATCCGCGGTCGTTTTCAACATTTTTCCTGCATCATCGGTGACAAACGCAAAGCCGCGGCCCAATATTTTCAACGGACTTAAATGATCCAAGCCAAGTGCCGCATTGGCCACCGCTTGATGCTTAGCGGTCACAAGTGCGATCATTGCCCGATCCAGCCGACGCCGATCATCCACCTGCTGCCGCTGCAGGTTGGCGACTTTTACCAGCAACTGCCGACCATCCAGTTGGGCAGTCGCCATTGCTAACCGATGCTTGTTTTCGCGTAACTGATTGTTAATGCTCTGCTGCAGCCGTTGTCGTAGTTGATCGACACGCTGAACATATTGATCGTAAAGCCGATCCGGTTGGGTTAAGACAACGCTTTGGGCGGATCGTTGTAAGCGTGTTGCTGCATTTTTCAAGCGGTTATGCATGGCGTTTACCAGTCGCACCTGATCTTCTGAGATGCGATTCAAGGCATCCACCAAAGTGACTGGCGTGACAATTTCTGCAGCTGCGGTCGGGGTAGCAGCACGGCGATCAGCCACAAAGTCCGCAATCGTTGTGTCGGTTTCGTGACCAACCGAGCTCACAATCGGCATTGGCATCTCAGCTAGTGCCCGCGCTACTTTTTCTTCATTGAACGGCCATAAATCTTCAATTGACCCGCCGCCACGACCAATGATCACCGCATCAAATCCGGACATTGTCTTAATCCGATTCAACTGTTTCACAATCGAATCGGCCGCCTGATCCCCTTGCACGATAGCCGGAAATAAGGTCAACTGCAGTATCGGGTATCGCCGGGCCACTGTGGTGATAATATCTTGAATCACCGCGCCACTTGGACTGGTCACCACCGCCACGCGTTTAGGGAAAAGTGGCAGTGGCCGCTGATGGCGTTCAAATAACCCCTCCGCAGCCAGTTTTTTCTTTAATTGTTCAAACGCCTGGTACAAGGCACCAACGCCATCTGGCTCTAATCGCTCTACAATCAGTCGATACTCGCCGCTGGGTTCATACAGGCTAACGCGACCAACCACCAACACCTTCATGCCTTCTTCAAGGTTAAATTGAAGTTTGCTGAATGCGTTACGAAACATGAGAGCCCCGATTTTGGCATGATCATCTTTGAGTGAAAAATATTGATTGCCCACGCGTTTGCGGTAGTTGGAAATTTCACCGGTCAGATAAACTTTGGCTAAATACGGATCGGCATCGAATTTTCTTTTTAAATACTGCGTCAGTGCGGTAACGGTTAAATATTGACTTGTCTCAACCATGTAACCGCCTCTTCGCCAAAGCCACCGTTTGGGCCATGAGCGATGCAATCGTCATCGGCCCCACGCCACCGGGTACTGGGGTCAAGGCGCCTGCAATCGGTGCGACCGTATCATCGTCAACATCCCCATGCAGTTTTCCATCGGCACCGCGGGAAATTCCCACGTCAATCACCGTTGCGCCGGGTTTGACGGCATCAGCGCCGATAAAATGTGGCCGTCCGACAGCAACCACTAAAATATCCGCTTCCCGCGTCAACTGTTTGAGGTTTCGGGTTTTGCTGTGAGCGATGGTAACCGTCGCATCATGATTAACCATTAATCCAGCCAGTGGCCGTCCCACAATATTCGAGCGCCCGACAATGACAACCCGCTGCCCGGCAACATCAATATCATAAGCATCCAACAGCGCCATAATGCCATAAGGGGTTGACGCCACAACGGTTGGCTCATTCGTCCACAACCGTCCGACACTAACCGGACTAAAGCCATCAACATCTTTATTAGGATCAATCGCATCAATAACCGCGCGTTCGTCTAAGCCAGCAGGTAACGGAAGCTGTACCAAAATAGCATCCACATCAGGATCCTGATTCAACTCGGCCACCTTAGCTAACAATGTCATCTGAGAAGTGTCTTCTGGCAATCGATACATCAACGAGCGAACGCCAATTTCTTCAGCCCGCCGCTGTTTGTTACGAACATAGACTTCGCTAGCAGGATCCGAACCAACTAAAACAACGGCCAACGTAGGCGTGACGTCTTGTTGTGCCAGTTTTGCTACCGTCTGTTTAAGTTCACCAAGTATTTTCTTTGACACTACCCGGCCATCTAATCGCGTTGCCACAAAAACCACTCCTCATTTTTGACGCTGCTCGCAGCAGACGCCCGATGTTGTTTGTTACCTTGATCGTTAAAGATTCGCGGATAAATTAAAACCGGTCAAAGTAATTGCCTTTGACCGGTTAACTTACGCTTTTGGCGCTGCTTCGATGAAGTTTGCCAAAATGCCATTGACAAACTTCGCCGACTGCTCGTCGCTGTAACGTTTAGCCAGATTAATGGCCTCATTAATCGCTGCAGCTTCCGGCATTGCTTCTTCATAACGAATTTCATATAAGCCCAGACGTAAAATGATTAAATCTGGTTTCGTTAACCGACTCAGCGTCCAGCCTTTTTTTAGTTGCGGCGTCAAAGCTGCGTCTAAGGCTGCTTGATTTGCCAAAACGCCTTCAACTAATGCCGTTAAATATGACGGTACTTCTGTATCTTTAGGTAAAACTTCGGCGTACACCGCATTTTTATCAGCTTCCGGATTCGTTGCCAAGGCAAAGAGCGCCCGAAAGGCAGCTTCACGGATTGCATGTCGTGATTCCATCTTATTCGTCATCCTGTCCGCTTTTTGTCGCTGCATCATCCGTGTCATCTGTGTCGTCATCCTTAAACAGGTCTTCCGGATTGACTGGCTCGGTCTTTTCGGGAATCACACCAACGACATGAACATTCACTTCATCCAAAGTAAGATCGGTCATGAATAGCAATTGCTCGCGTAACTGCTCTTGCATCGCCAATGCAACCTTGGGTACCGAAACACCATAATCCAAATAGACGTACACATCAGCCGTAATCTTATCATCGGCAACTGTCACACTCACACCTTTACCGTGATTAGCCCGGCCAAACCAGGCATTAATGGAAGATCCTAATGTGCCGCGCATTTGGTAGACCCCGTCCACTTGACTGGCAGCGATGCCCAAAATGACCTCCAAAACTTCAGGAACAATTTCAATCGTCCCTTGTGCATCAGTCCGATTTGCTAATATGATATTGGTTTCTTCAGCCATTATGAGATCCTCCTAGCCTTAGTTGTTAGCACGTGAGATATAAGTGCCATCATCGGTGTTGATCGTCAACACATCACCGTTATTAATGAAAAATGGCACTTGAACAACCAAACCGGTTTCCATGGTTGCCGGCTTTGAACCGCCGCTACTGGTGTTGCCGCGAATACCCGGTTCGGTTTCTTTAACTGCCAGATCAACTGTTTTTGGCAGCTCAATACCTAGCGTTTCATTACCGTGCATGATAATTTTAACATTCATGTTTTCTTTTAAATAATTCAACTGATCCCGAATTTCGTCACCTGGGAGTGTCAGCTGATCATAAGTATCGGTGTCCATGAATACATAGTTGTCGCCATCGGCATAAAGATATTGCATGTTTTTGCTATCAATCTGGGCTTTTTCAACTTTTTCAGTCGAACGGAAGGTTTTTTCCTGAACGGCACCGGTTCGCAGGTTCTTCAAAGTCGAACGGACAAATGCCGATCCCTTACCCGGCTTAACATGCTGAAATTCAACGATCCGCCAAAGGTCACCATCGACCTCGATCGTCAAGCCATTTTTAAAATCATTAACAGATATCATGAACTTCCTCCATACATTCAGTCATAAACTAAACCTATTCTAGCAAGCAGCGGAGACGCTTGCAACAGCCACCGGCGAACTAACCCCAATGATCTGCAGTGCATCACCACACAAAGCAGCCGTCTCGATACGAATTTTGCCTTGATATAACCACCCATATCAGAGATAGGTTCGAAAAAGCGGTCGAATAAACTGCGACCGCAACGCTATTCAATATTCTTATCAGTTATGCCTTTGACTATCTCAGTAGCAACCGGCGACACTTTTAAATGTTAAAGTACCAATAAATCAGCCGGTGCTGGTTGACTGAGTGATTGATTACCGTCAGCCGTTACCACCAGATCATCTTCAATGCGGACACCACCAAGCTCTGGAATATAGATGCCCGGTTCGTCTGTAACAACATTACCTTTTGCGGCTGGGACGTCAAGATATGGCCCCCAAGCACCCGGGCCTTCATGAATCGATAAGCCGATTCCGTGACCCGTTCCGTGGCCAAAGTACTGACCGTAACCTGCATCATTAATGGTGTGATGCGCCAAATCGTTAATCGTCCGTCCGAGCACACCCGGTTTCAGCGCTTGTTGCACTTTTTGGTTAGTTTCGTAAACAATCTTGTAAATCGTCTTCAGCTTAGGATCTGGCTGGCCGACTGCAAAAGTGCGGGTAAGATCGGACATATAGCCATGATAAATGCAGCCCCAATCGAGCGTGACCACATCACCCTTCGCAATTTTCTTTTCGGTTGCCGCACCATGAGGCATGGCCGAGCGGGCACCTGAGGCCACAATCGTTTCAAACGAGACGTTGCTGGCACCGAGTTTGCGCATATAAAAGTCCAAATCATTGGCAATATCAATCTCCCGCATGCCGGGCTTAATGGTCGCCAGCACATGTTGATAGCCTTTTTCCGCAATGGCAACAGCCTGTTTAATGAGAGCCAATTCATCATCGTCTTTAACTTCACGCTGGCTCTCAACGAAATCGCGAGTTGGCACCAAGGTCCCTTGGGTCAACAAGTCAAACGCTTCATAATCTGCATAGTTGAGATGAACGGCTTCAAAACCAATGTGCGTTAATTGCAACCGATTGGCCAATTTTCCCGCCGCCTTAAACAGCCCATCTTGATGCAAAACCAATTCGGCGTGCTGCACCTGCTGTTTAAATTGTTCGGTAAACCGCGAATCAGTAATAAAATAAGCTTTTTCCGGCGTCACCAGCAAAGCACTTTCATCGCCGGTAAAGCCGGTCAAATAAGTGACGTTGGCGGCATCGGTAACAAAAAAGCCATCCAGTTTCTTATCCAGAATCCGTACCTGTAATGCTGTCATTCGATCCATCCAAATCGCTCCTTTTTGACATTTTTCCAAACTTTGAAAAAAAGACGCCCCGTTTTACCGGGACGTCATCAATCTTTATTCAGCAGCTGCTGCCGGATAAACTGAAACCTTCTTCTTATCACGGCCGAAGCGTTCGAACTTAACAACGCCATCAGCGGTTGCAAATAAGGTATCATCGCCGCCGCGACCAACGTTTTCACCAGGATGGATCTTGGTACCGCGTTGACGATACAAGATGTTGCCTGCCTTGACGAATTGGCCATCGGCACGTTTGCTGCCTAAGCGCCGACCAGCTGAGTTACGGCCGTTGGATGTTGAACCGCCACCTTTATGGTGAGAGAAGAATTGCAGATTCATCTTTAACATAACGTACACCTCCGAGAATTAATTTTGCTCTAATTGTTTTGTCGTAATCATTAAGCGATCAGGGTATTGATCTTGGATGCTTTGAAGTTCAAGCAATAAATTTTCCAACAAAATTTGACTAATATGCAACTGTTCACCGGTAATAACGGATTTGAGCTTCATTTGCAAGTGGCCACCATGGACCTCATCTGCAATGACATCCGGCTTGAATCCCGCTAAGGCTTCAACACCGTTAACCGCACCGATACTAACAGCTGAAACAGCAGCGCAGACGATATCCTGACCGGTTTTACCGGCATCGGCATGACCAATCAGCTCAAAACTGACAATATCGCCATGCTCGTCGCGATGAAAAATTGCCTTGATCATAGCCTAACCTCTTATGCGTTAATCGCGTCAATAACGACTTTTGTGTAAGGCTGACGGTGGCCTTTCTTCTGATGAGAGTGCTTCTTAGGCTTGTACTTGTAAGTAACAACCTTTTTCTCGCGCCCTTGTTTTTCGACTTTACCGGTTACGGTTGCGCCGGCAACGGTTGGTGTGCCAATCTTGGCATCGCCTTCGCCAGCAACCATAATCACTTCGTCAAAAGTAACCTGCTTGCCTTCTTCGGCATCAAGTTTTTCGACATAAATGGCTTCGCCGACTTCTGCTTTATATTGCTTGCCGCCAGTTTTAATAATTGCGTACACTGTGTGCACCTCCTGTTTTGCCTCTCGGCTTTTCCCCTGAAGACTCGCCAAGTTAGGTGCTTGCGCTTAAAACCTAACGATGTGCGGTTGCATAGGAGGGGTGCCAAATACAACGGATTAATACTACCAGAGACTGGGGTAAGTTGCAAGCGTCTATGTAAGTAAGTAAACAAGTTCATTTTATCTATTGGCTTCGCGATCCAATCCCAATATCAGGACTCCCAATGCCATCTGCTTAAACGGAAATGCCTTACGATGCCAAATGCCGTTTACGATAAACCCAGATTCCGCAAATGAGGGCTGGCATATAGAGTGCATAAATAATAGTAAATAACGTGAGCCACCCGCCGAAAGCCGCATTAACTAACAGTAACCCAACATATAAAATCCCGTCGATAATCCAGTTAACCGGTTCTATCAGTTGCGTGGTCACCGTGATTAGCAACGCCCCGGTGACTAATAAAATAAGAATATCGAGCAAAATAATCATACGCGCCACCTCCTGCAAGCATTATAGCCAAGCGTGCCGGTTTCAACAAGAAAACCTTGAAATCTGACCTCCGGCGTTTTGTTGCATAGAAAAAGGCCCAGAACGAATCTGAGCCTGCCCCTGCCAAGATACCTAATATAGCATAAAAGGCGCCAATGTAACCAGCAAATATTTAAAAAGGCAGGGGCTAAAAAACAATATCTTAGTGACCTTAAACATGCCTCAAGGAAGTGAAACATCAGGCCAAGCTTCACATGCCTGCCCCTTATCCCCTGAAAGTAGCTAAAGAAAAGCCGCTGATCATTAAAAAATCAGCGGTGATGAGTCAACGTTTCAACTGTTGTAACGCTTTTTCAATCGTATCGCCTTTGCCAACATGTTTGGCATTTTTCGGATCAATGGCGATAAACTCTTGCGTTTTCATATTAAGTTGGATTCGATATGCCATCTGAATCCCTCCATTCTTAAAGATGTGAATGGCCTTTGGTAGCGAATACCGTCATGCTACTCACTTTTAATCAGTAAGTCAAGCCATCCAACTTCAAAACAACCCATTAGCAATCAGGGTCTCGTTATGATGACATCCGGGTTTGAATTTAACCTAAAAGTCCAACCGGCCGGGCGGTTTCATTGACTTGACCTTCTGGCTATGGCATTAATGGATTAAAGCTTTTTATAGTTTAGTCAGTGATAGCGGATTATCAATATTTTTATTTTTAGGGGCGTGGAAATTTTGAAAAAATGGATCTGGGGTTCAATCGGCGGGCTAATCGTTTTAATTGTTGTTGGCATTGGCGGATGGTGGCTTTATGACCATTTTCATTATCAGCAACTAGTTGATCAGCCTGCTGACGTTAAAAAATGGGAAGCCGACCCACGCCCACTGCAATCTGAACAAACCGCCGTTAAGCGAATCACGGAAATCCCCCAGTCGGCACAATTAGGCAATCGGATCGCCAAGGGGACAAAGTTGGTTGTGATTCCCGGGCTGCGTGGCGCCTGGTCAATTAACGCAAAAACCAAACGCGCCGGCTTTGGCACAAACTGGGTCCCTCAAGGCGTTACCCAGTCAAAAGACAGCCTGTTCGTCAGTCTATACGATGGCGATCACAAGTTAAATTCGCTGATCTTGGAAATCAACAAAAAAACCGGTCGTTACCGTAAGTCGTTTATTTTAAAGTCCAAAGCACACGTCGGCGGCATCACCTATGATCGCGAAAAAAAGCGGCTGTTATGGTCAGACGACAACTCCAAACTCGGTGGCGCCGGGATTAGTTATGCCTCTCAACGAGCACTTGATGCGTATCAAGCTCAGGTTGAAAAAGCGCCTCTCGATTCCACGCGCATCCCACTGCACTTGGCTAACCGGACATCGGCCATCACGCTTTATGATCACCAACTTGTTTTCGTCAAATATGGCAAGAACGCCATTAATCGGTCGCTCATTGCTTTACCAGTGAACGATGACAACCTCCCTGCTGCCATTACCGAAGCACAATTTAACCGCTTGATTCGCGACCTTATCCCGCAACTTGAAGGTAAAAACGATACCCAAAGTTTCCAAATCATTTCTAAGAAGCTCATGGATGACAAGATCATCAATTCCGTCAATGCAGGCTGGGATCGCATTCAAGGTATTGCCATTGCCAAGACCGGCCTCACCTTTGTCAGTCAATCAAATGGTGCCAAGCCCGGCAAAATCTGGATCCGTATTCCCCTTGATAAAAGTTGGTCTAAGCTAACCTTTGCCACGCCGAAATCCGGAGACAAAATTATTAACGTTCCTAATTCGGTGGAAGAAATTAGTCTAAACGCGGATGACAGCCAGCTGGCCCTTATTTTTGAAAGTGGTGCCAAAGCCTATCGCGAAGAAGGCTCGTTCTGGAAACGCCCGCACTACATGGATCGTATCATGCTATTGCCCATCAGCGTCCAATCAAATACAAAGAAATGACCTGATTATCGGCTTATCGCTTCATGGCAAAATGCAAGAACCCGTTGACGGTCTATCCCGGTTCTCGTATACTTAACAACGATTTGTACCAGTAGCTCAGTTGGATAGAGCAACGGTCTTCTAAACCGTTTGTCCCGGGTTCGAATCCCGGCTGGTACATTATTAAAGTAAAACGGGAAAAGCTAGGACAAAGAGCAGGAAAAGAATTTTTTGCCAGTGAGCTAAAAAAACATGCGAGAATAGTCCTTTCTATCACAAAAATAGCACCGGCTGTACACCCTGCGACATAAGGTATACAACCGGTGCTATTTTGTCATTTTTTCAACTGCAACGTATGATCAACCAACTCGTAAGTTTCAACCCCAAACTCCTGCGCCAGTTCCGCATTATAATGATGAGCAACTTCGATCACCGTCACCGGCAAGGCATAAATAAGCTTATGAATCTTGTCGGCATTTGCCTGATCAAGGCTGGCAGAAATTTCGTCTAGTAAAAAGACCGGACTTTGTCGCAAGAGGCCGCGGGCAATCCCGATTCGTTGTGCCTGGCCGCCGGATAAATTGCTGCCGTTATCAACAATTTCAAAGTCAAGAATGCCAATACCCAGTTCCTTATCCAGGCCCACAACCTGCAAGACCCGTAAAACGGCTTCATCGCTGTATTCCTGATACAAGGTGACATTATCCCGCAACGTACCACTAAACAGCCAAACGCTCTGTGAAACCAACACAAAGTCACCGGCATGCAGCGGCTTATTGTTAAATAAAACCGTTCCCTGCGCAGTAAGCTGACCAGTGATGGCTTTTAAAAGCGTTGATTTTCCCACTCCAGAAGGCCCGGTTACCAGAATCTTAGCATCCGGTTTAAGGTTCAAATTGACCGCGTCCAAAATTAAGTGCTGATCACGGACAACGGTGAGGTTTTTGATTGTTAAATGACCTTTAACGCTTTCAGGCTCAGCTAGCGTTACTGGTTTTTCATCTGCAATCGGCTCAGAAAATGCTTTAACGACCGGCAACTCGCGTAGTTGACGCGTTCCGATAATCTGGCTTTGATACTGGCTCAACTGACGAACACCGTACACAACTGCATCGGCTGTCATCGTCAATGTCAGGATGACACCTGTCGTCACCCCAAACCATCCCTGCGCCATGAACAAAAGACCAATAAAAATCGGTAACAAATTTGCTGCAATCGCAAACATCCAAGAAATGAACTGCAAGAAATACTGGAAATTGTTCAGTCGTTCGTAATCTTCTTCTTCCTTGGCAAGATGCTGGCGAAAGCGATTAAAGAATGCCTGCCATGCTTCAAAGTTCAAAATTTCCATTCGTCCTTGAAATATATCTTTCATATTCAAGACCAATGACGCATTCGCCCTTGACCAAGCACGCGAATTTTTATCTAACCGTTTACGACCGAAATGACTCGGCAACAACGATAAGACTGAAAAAAACACATAAATCAAACTTAAAATCGCGTTGATCTTCAGAATAAAGATGACCACCACAATCACGCCAAAAACTTCCTGAAACATATCCATAAGCGTAACAAAATAATTTTGCTCAATTTGCTTGCCAACACTGGTGACCTGATTAATGGTGTCAGAAACCTCGGTTACCTTGGTACCGGCCTCAGCCATTGACGTTGTAAAGTAGACGGTTTTCAGCGCCTGGTTCAATAATCGAACAGCACGCTGCCTAACACGGTTGTATAGATAGAGCGAAAGATATGTTGAAAAATATGCTGCTGTTGCCATGAGCACATAGCGGCCAACAATTCCCATATTATGAAAATTAATGTCTGCCAACTGGCCGAACACCCAGCCATTTAATATTGGTTCAAACGTACCTACAGCGCCAAAAGTAACCAGTGCCACCATCAATGAAAACGGTAATTGTTTGATAACCCAGCGCACACCAATCCGTTGTGCTTGATGATCCGCCATTCAGTTCACATCCTTGTCCTTGAGTAACTTCAATCGGCAACTCGCAACTTTTAATCGTGTCGCTTAAATGCGAAATGGCAGGGTCAAGGTACTTTTGGCCAAATCCAGCTGATAATGGGTGACTTTTGTCGGCCGAATCGTTTGCGCCATATCAGCACCATGAATAATCAGTGCCAGTTGCCGCCCAGCCGGTAAGTGATAATGCGTTGGCTGCAAATCGAGACTCACATGGAAAAACTGTCCAGGCGTGATGGTTTGAACTTCATACGCATTTTTTGGGTTTTGCAAATTAATATGACCCAGCGTGATCAATTTGCTTGGCGTTTCCTTATTGGCCGGTTTAAATTCAACAATATCCGTGGTCTTAAAATCAAATCCCAACTGCAAGCCACTTGCCCCCACCGTTGCGGCATTTTCCTCAAAGCGCTTGGCCTTACCTAAATCAACCAGCCGCACACTGAGAATGCCGGTTGGCGCATCAACGGCTAGCGTTAACTCAAGATGCGGAATGCCTTCTAAGACCCGATCATGCTCTAGGACCGGCTGAGTCAACCACAGACGACTGTTAACATAGGCGCTATTAGGCGTAATAATTGCTTTTTCAAAACTTGCACTCGTATCATGTTGGGCCGTGAATGTTGCTGTCGCATGATCCGAAAATTGATCGGTTGCGCTTTCAAAATCAGTTTTCAAATTAGCCGTGGTTGTCACATGCTCAGCAGCTGGGTTCGCAAAGTCCGAATAAGCTGACCATGTCTGCGGCGTCACGTTATCCTGAACCAATACATTCGGCAAAACCTGCTCTGCCTGATTGGCAACTCCTAATAATTCATGAGTCAGCCAAAGATTCATCATGTCCAGAAGGTCCAAGGAACGAACATTGTGCACGTAGACATGCTGACCTTGATGCAGGATCAACTTCTTTTGAATCGGTAAATCCGCAATTGCCTGCCAGAACCGAATGGCGTTCTTTGGTTTAACATTCCAATCATTTAGCCCGTGAATCAGGACCACATCCGCCTTGACATTAGCCGCGTTTTTTCGGTAATTCCGCGCGTCCCACCAAGCAGTGTAAGCGCCTGTTGTCCGATCCTGATCCTGGGTCATTTGTGCCAGATGCTGTTCCCAGGCCTTTTTAAGGCGAATCATATCGCCACCGGATTTTTGCCGTGAAAAAGTATCAACCGCCAATACGTCGGCATCTTCACCTTGATAGCCACCCGGTGCCACAACGAGACCATTTTCGCGATAGTAATCATACCAACTCGAAATCCCGGCATCAGCAACAATTGTTTTCAAACCTTCGACGCCGGTGGTTGCCGCTGCAATGGCCAGTGTCGCCAGATAAGACTTACCGGTCATAGCCACTTTGCCACTCGACCACCACGCCTTAATTGCAACCCCATCCGTGCGATTGGTAAAAGCCCGGCGTTTACCCGTCAGCCATTCAATCACGGCAACTGCCCCATCTGTTTCTTCCGGTCCGCCAATTGTGCGAAAGCCATCCGAATAACGCGTCCCGACACCAGCTGAATAAACAACCGCAAAGCCTCGCGCCAGAAAATAATCATTGAAGGCATATGGACTATTTTCCTCAGCGTATGCCGCCGCCTGTTTCGTCTCACCTGTCACCGGTCGCGCTGGCAGTTCTGGTTTGGAAGCCGGCGCTGCGGTGACTTCCGCCTTCGAAGCGCCATGTGGTTTAACCGCCAAAACCGTTTCCGGAACATGCGTCGCCGCGGTGACATCGTTGGTTCCATGAAAGTAAGGGTTAGCGGTAAAAAGCACCGGAACTTTCAGCCCGCGATCGGTGGCTTTGGGACGATAAATCGTTGCCTCGAGCAGATCACGTTGGCCGTCATGGTCAGAATCTACATCTGATTCGATCCAGACAACCTCCCGAACAGCTTGACGCGCATCAAACACCTGTTGCACCTTGCCATTAAAGAGCAAATGAGCCGGTTGCGAACTTTGAGCCTGAAAATCCTTAAAAAAACCGCGATTGGCTAAATCATCCAGAAAGCTAACCAAGTGCTTGGTGCGCGTGGTCAGTAACAGGTAGCTGGCCTGAAGCAAATCAGCAGTATGTAGCAAATCATGCGCAACACTCGGTAGTTTTGTTACAGTCATAAATGAAATCGGATCGCTTAAATCAAAGTCCGAAAACGCCTCAAAGCCCAAGAGCTGTAACGCAACATTATAAAAGTCTGCCCGCTTCATTTGAGTGGGCTTTGTCGCCAACCACTCAGCAAGATTCTGGTGTGCATTAACCGCAACCTGAGCAAACTTATCCTGTTGCGCCGCGGGTTGATATGCCTCAGGGAAAAAGGCTGCGTACATCGCAGCTGCAGTATCCGCAAAGGGTGCTTGCGGATCGGCGGGTAACCCAATGCGTGCGAGTTCCTTCAATTGTTGATCAATATCAGGCGTTAACCGAGCAAACTGATTTAATTTCATGCGAAAACCTTCCTTTTATGAGAGTGAGCGCGAGCCAGCGCGGTTAGGAGCCGGAGTGTAAGTGGCCTTGGGCGTGATGGCCGGGCTTTGGCCAGTGCGATCAAGGTCCTTACACGCAGGTTCCTGCGCTGGGGAGCGCGTTATGATAAGCGCGAGCCGGCGCGCTTAAAAGTCGGAGTGTAAGTAGCCTTGGGCGTGATGGCCGGGCTTTGGCCAGTGTGCGACCAAGGTCCTTACACCCAGGCTCCTACGCTGGGGAGCGCGTTATGGTGAGCGCGACTCAGCACGTGTATGAACTTAACAAAGCACCAAGTTATAACAGCGTAAGATGAGAGAAATGTGATAAACACAGTGTAGCTATCTCATTTAGTGTTTTCAACTCTAAAAATATTTTAAATTAAATGCAAAAGAAGGCTTCAGACGTGTTTTTCTGTCTGAAGCCTTCTCAATATTGTTAAATGCTTGACTGTTTTAGCTAGCCAGCAGTTCGGGTGCCAACAACAGCTTTTGGGTGGCTGAACTTAATATAATTCCAGGTATTGTTGCCGTTCCCATTCAGAAACCTGCTGACGATAAGCAGACCATTCGAGGTTCTTTGAATCCATAAAGCTTTGATACAAATGTTTACCCAGGGCAGCCTTGACCACGTCATCAGCCGCCAATGCTTTCAAGGCATTGTGCAGCGTTGATGGCAGGTCTTGAATATGGTTCGCTTTACGTTCGTCATCTTGCATCCGATAAATGTTACGATCTACCGCTTCTTCCGGCTTCAACTGGTTCTTAACCCCGTCAAGACCAGCTTGAAGAATGGCAGCGATCGCTAAGTATGGATTGGCAGTCGGATCAACCGAGCGCAATTCCAACCGGGTTGATAAGCCACGTGATTGCGGTACCCGAATGAGAGGTGACCGGTTCTTGCCAGACCAAGCAACATAAACCGGTGCTTCAAACCCAGGGACTAACCGCTTGTAAGAGTTAACCGTTGGATTATTGATAGCAGTTAACGCATAGGCATGTCGCAACACACCGGCAAGAAAATGCATCGCCGTCTCACTCAATTGATCGCCTGTATCCGGGTCAAAGAATGCATTGCCTTTGTCGTGGAAAAGACTCATGTTAATATGCATCCCGCTACCGTTGATACCATGAAGCGGTTTTGGCATGAAGGTTGCATACAGACCGTGTTTGCGGGCAATCGTTTTAACGACCAGTTTGAAGGTCTGAATATTATCAGCTGCTTCAAGTGCATCGGCATACTTGAAATCAATTTCATGCTGACCAGGCGCAACTTCGTGATGAGATGCTTCGACTTCAAAGCCCATCTTTTCCAATTCAAGGACAATATCACGCCGGCAATTTTCACCCATATCTAACGGGGCAAAATCAAAGTATGAACCACGATCATTCAAGTGCGTTGTCGGATTGCCGTCTTCATCTAATTTAAACAAGAAGAATTCTGGTTCAGGGCCAATGTTAAAGGCTGTGAATCCGGCATCTTTCATTTCATTAACGACCCGAATCAAGTTATTCCGCGGATCGCCGCCAAAAGGTGTGCCATCCGGACGGTGTACGGAGCAGATCAGGCGAGCAATCTTACCGTGATCATTCTCCCAAGGGAACAACAGCCAGGTGTTAAGATCTGGGTAAAGCAGCATATCGCTTTCTTCGATTCGAACAAAACCGTCGATCGAGGAACCATCAAAGGTGATCTTGTTATTGAGCACCTTTTCCAATTGTGAAATCGGCACCTCGACGTTCTTAATGATCCCGTTAATGTCGGTAAACATCAGGCGTAAGAACAAAACATTTTCGTCCTTAACTGTCTGGCGGATCTCATCAGCGGTAATTGCTTTTCTTGCCATATACGTGAACTCCTATCTTTAGTGTGATTGTCGGAAGCCAATGACCGGTCCTGGATCCGGGCTTTGATTCAGTCGGCTTTGATTCAGCAGTTCATCCCGCAACACCTTCCGAACTTCTGCATCACTATCTTCACGGTGACGCGGATGTTTTAGCCGCTTGACATCAGCCAACGTAAAACCGTCAGCCATTTGACTGCGAATCTCAAGTAATTCGTCAACATCATTTAGCGAGTATGTTCGGTGATTACCGGCGTTGCGTTGTGGCTTGACCAACCCTTGAGTTTCATAATAACGAATCTGGCGGGCGGTCAAATCAGTCAACAACATAACTGTACCAATCGGCAAGACCGATCGCGTTCTCAGATCAGCGATCTCAGCCATAGGCATCCTCCTTTACAACGATGTCAGCTTATCAAACCACTTAACACCTGTCAACGCCACATGTAAGGTTTTCTTACATTTATGGTTAAATTCGGTATATTTTTATTTTTCTTTTTAATCAGTTATAGACCAATAGCGAAATGTCAACGCGATAAAACTTCCCTTTTTCCGGTAAAATATTTAAGCACGTGCGAGGTAAGTCCGCTATCAGTACCTTAGTTAAATTTTTTGGGGCCAGCCTCTAGGTATTTTTAGTCTCGGAAAGTATGATAACTATAGTCTGATCATTCTTGAAAGGAAGTTACTTCCATGACGTTACATCTTCACGTTGGTTATACCGCCAGCTTATCATCCCCGGACATACCGGCTGATTGGCTGCCATTTGCCTCGCACCCACTTGCGGCATTTGCTGCTGTCGTTTTACGGGCTACCGATCATCAGGCGCTAGCACAGTTAAATGCCAGCGCGCTCCCTTTGCCTGTTTTTGTGATCGGTCATCTTGAGTACGCTCCTGAAAGTCAATTAAAAATCACCCCAATCGAGCGGTTAGATACTACGAGTCTGGCTCAGATTCAGACCGCTGCAACCGAGTATGAGTCTGCCATGGTTCCCGGATTTTTACGCGATTTACTCGCCTATGCTGCGGCTGACCCCACAAGTTTTGCAACGCCGGGCCATCATAGCGGTCATTATGACGAACTTGCGCCAGCCGGTTATCTATTGCACCAAGCGTATGGCGAAACCTTCTTTGCCAGTGACACCAGTGATGTGGTCACTGCACTTGGCGATATGCTAACACATGGGGGAACCCCGTTAGCAGCAGAGCAGGCCACCGCGCGCCTATACCATGCTGATGAAACCTACTTTGTGACCAATGGCACCACCGGATCGAACAACATTGTGGCCAGCGCGTTGTTGACACCCGGTGATCTGGTCTTATTCGATCGCAATAATCATAAGTCCTTTTACAACGCAGCTTTAGTCCAAAATGATGCCCGTCCGGTTTATTTGGACACACTGCGGACGCAACGTGGCTTGATTGGCCCGGTCGATCTAACCGGCATTACCGGCGAGCGACTACGGCAACTCGCGGCAACCGTTGACCCCAAAAAAGCAAACGAACCCCGACCATTTCGCCTGGCGATTCTCGAGTTGGAAACCTTCGATGGTATTGTGCCAAACGTGCGGCAACTGCTTGATCTGATTGGCCCGCTGGTTGATTACATTGCATTTGACGCTGCTTGGGGCGGGTATGAACCGTTTATCCCGGCTATGAAAGCAATGGATCCGCTGCAGTTGCAACTTGGCCCAGCAGATCCCGGTATCATCATGACGCAAAGTGTGCATAAACAGCAATCCGGCTTTGGTCAGGCTTCCCAAATCCATAAAAAAGACGCCCATATCAAAGGTCAAGCCCGCTACGTCAGTCATGAGCAGTTCAATCACGCCTACCTCAAACACGTCACCACCAGTTATTCCTATCCGCTTTATGCGTCACTGGTGACCAATACCGCAATCAATCAAGGCCCGCGTGGCAAAAAGATTTGGGCTGATGCGATCACGGCTTCACTCGAATTTCGGCGCTCCCTAACTGACTCCCGATTATTTTCAGCCTATGAAAATCCGCAGTTAGCAAAAACACCGCCAACCGCTGCACTAACCACCAGTGACGCGTGGGCCATGACCCCTGACGCTTCCTGGCACCAGCTTCCACGCCTACAACCCGATCAAGCGTTTCTTGATCCCGGCAAAGTGACGGTCTTGCTCCCAGCGACCGCGGAATTAGGCGTGAGTGGCTGGCTAGTTGATCGCTATCTGCTAGATCATGGCATTGTTCCTGAAAAAGCAGATCTGAACAGTTTGTTGTTTCTGGTGACGCCCGGTTCTGACAAGGCTGATTGGCAACGGTTGCGCCAAGGATTACGTCAGTTTGAAGCAGATTATTTTGCAAACAAAACGGTTGCCGAGACATTGCCAAAACTGGTGGCGGAAACTGGTCAAGCCTACACAAACCTGACTTTGCGAACACTCGGTCAGAAAATGTCTGACTTTTTCCGCCAAGCGAGGTTAGCCAAGCAGCAGCAACTCCTTTTCAGTGCGACCAACAACATTCCAACGGCCATGACGGCGCAGGCTGCTGATCGCTGTTTCGTTCGCGGCCAGTTTGAGACCATTCCGTTGCAAGCTGCGGCTGGACGGATCGCAGTTGCCGGGGCCTTACCTTATCCTCCGGGAATTTTTGTCGTCGTCCCTGGTGAACGTTGGCGACCAGAAGCAATCCAGTATTTCGAAACCTTATTTGCCGGGATCAAACGCTTCCCAGGATTTACGCCTGAAATTCAAGGGGTTGTCACAGGTAAAAACGGCGAACCCTATGTGCAGGTCGTTGCGGACAAAGAATAACCGCTTGTCAATCGCACGAGTCGCAATAGCAGCATCTAGTCAAAAAAAACGATTCCAGCCTGCGCAATTTATTGCAAGGCTGGAATCGTTTTTTAGTGTCCTGTGTTTTATATTAGTCAGCTTTGTCAAAGAAGGTCGATTGAGCCGCGCCCATCGTTGCAAGTTTAATGTGGGCGTAGGTTAACCCACCTTGCAGATAAAGCGTGTACGGTGGTCGCAGTGGGCCATCACCGGAAAATTCGATTGTCGAGCCCGCAACAAATGTACCGCCAGCCATGATGACTTCATCTTCATAACCAGCCATTTTCTCGGGAATCGGGGTGACGAAACTGTCAACCGGCGAATTGGCCTGAACCGCCTTGGCAAACTTGATCATGTCGTCACGATTGCCGAAATTAACGGTTTGAATTAAATCCGTCCGCGGGGCATCCCATTTTGGTGAAACGTCTAGGCCAAGTTTGGCAAACAAGGCTGCTTCAAAAATAGCACCTTTAATGGCATTGCCCGTGGTTTGCGGCGAAATGAAAAAGCCTTGATACATGTCAGCCAGCGCGCCAACCGTTGCACCTTCTGCACCGCCGAGGCCTGGCACCGTGAACCGGTAGCTAATGCGCTCAATCAGATCTTGCTTGCCGACAATATAGCCACCGGTCTTGGCCATGCCGCCGCCAGCATTCTTGAATAGCGATCCCGCCATAACGTCGGCGCCGACCTCAAGCGGTTCCTTGGTTTCCGAGAACTCACCATACGCATTGTCGACAAAAATCCAGACGTTTGGCAACACACTGCGAACCACCTTGATCATCGCTGCGATTTGGTCAACCGTAAACGAATCCCGAGTTGCATAGCCGCGTGAACGCTGAATAGCCACTACCTTGGTTTTCGCATTAAGCCGGGCTTTAACCGCCTCGTTATCAACCGCACCATCTGGCAAAAGATCGACATAATCAACGCCAATCCCGTATTCTTTAGGACTCCCAATGCCATTGCCTGCCAGCCCAAGTACTTCTTGCAACGTATCATAAGGTTTGCCGGTAATATAGAGAATCTCGTCACCGGGACGCACCAACCCCAGCAAAGCTACCCCAATGGCATGAGTGCCAGATACAAACTGTGGGCGTACTAACGCGTCTTCACCGCCCAAAACGTCAGCGTAAATCTCTTCAAGCACATCGCGCCCTTCATCGTTGTGCCCATAGCCGGTCGAACCGGTTAGATAGCTCTCAGCAACATGGTGTTTTTGGAAACTGGTAAGAACCTTGTCCTGATTTTCTAAAATGCGGCCATCAATTGCGGCCAGTTGCGGTGCAATTTGCGTATCGACTTCTTTAACCATTTTTAATAATGCGGGATCAAATTTATCTGTCCAACTCATGTTTTTCTCCTTTAGCCGGTTGCTTTAGCCAATCACGAACCAAAGCAACGACAGCAGTCTTTTCTTCTGGATGGGCAACCAAGTCAAACCAATGTGTTGGCATCTGGTTGCGAAAATAGGTCAGTTGGCGCTTGGCAAAATGACGTGAATGCTGTTTAATCAAGGCCACACAGGTTGCTAAATCAGCTTGCCCGCGAAAGTACGGGATCAATTCTTTGTAGCCAATTGCCTGCAGCGCCTGCGCATCCGGGGGAACCGTTTTTAGCAGGTTGGCGACTTCATTTTCTAAGCCTGCTGCCATCATAGTATCCACGCGCGCATTAATCCGGTCGTACAAAACAGGGCGTGCTGTCGTCAAACCGATCACCAACGTCTCATAGCGTGGTTGCGGCTGCGGCTGCTCGGAAAAGCGCGTACCTGTCAATTCGATGACTTCTAAGGCCCGAATCACCCGGCGCGTATTTGCCGATTCAATTTGGTTAGCTGCCACTGGATCTTGCTGCTGCAACTGCTCCCACAACCAGTGTTCGCCATTTTCTGCCAATGCTGCCTGCCAACGCTGACGGACTGCAGTCGGCGGTGCCTTGCCACCCAGCGGTAAATTCAGGCGCAAACTGTTAAGGTAAAAGCCGGTGCCGCCAACTAAAATCGGCAGGTGGCGCCGACTGCTGACGTCCGTGATGGCTGCCTCAGCTGCGGCTTTAAACTTAGCAACTGAATAGGCCATCTGCGGATCCACAATATTAAGAAGATGGTGCGGAATGCCGCCCATTTCATCAGGCATGATTTTAGCTGTGCCGATATTCATATGCCGATAAATTTGATACGCATCACCATTAATGACTTCGCCTTGCAGTTGTTGAGCCAAGTAGATGCCAAGATCGCTTTTACCTACTGCGGTCGGTCCAACAATCATCACAATGCGGTTAGCCGGTTTATCCATTTCATTAAGCTCCATGAGTATAGTATAATTACAGTAGTATCACAGATCACCAATCAGGGGGGATTTTCATGAAACATAAATTTGCACGTGGCTTTTTCGTCGGCTCGCTCATGACTATTGGCGCTGTTGCCGGCAGTGTTTTCGCCTTCAAGAAAAATTATATCGAACCTGTTGAAACCAAGGTTGACGAAATCAACGAAAATCGGCGCAAAGCCAATCGTAAACGTTTTTCGGCCCACCAAGGCTAAACCATTGATTGATCATTTTTACCAAAAAAGCAATCGACTTGAGCGATTGCTTTTTTTGCTGTCTATGTACGGACTAATAATTAGTCGGACTTTTTTTGATTTTGCCTGACCAATTATCATAGCCGCCTTTTAACCAGCTGATTTTTTCAAAGCCGTTTTTACGTAATCGGCGTGCTGCTCGCAACGACAGTACACCCGTCTTGTCGTATAGATAAACCGGCAGATCTTTGCGCATTTCACCTAGCCGTTCCCGCAGTTGGGTATATGGCAGGTCACGTGCCCCCAGAATATGGCCGGCTTTGAATTCGTTACGTTCACGCAAATCAATAATCTGAGCCTTACGCATGGTGTGTTCGAATGTTTCCGGACTGATTTCGCCGCCGATTGCTTTAAACTTCGACTTTTGGTAGTAACTCCACAGCCAGCTAAAGCCCCAGTAAATTAAGAATAATCCAACAATGATCAGTAAATAAGTTAACACGTCTCTGACTCCTTCTTCCGCTTACTTCAGTGCCAAGCTTGCAGCACCGATAACGCCAGCTGTATTCCCCAGTGTCGCCAACCGCAAACTAGTAGTTTCACGAACATTCGGGAAGGTGTTTTCTTTGAAGTACTTGTCGACTCGCGTCAGCAAGAATTCACCGGCCGCGGAGACACCGCCGCCGATAACGATGAATTTCGGATTCAAAAGATTGCCGACATTGGCCAAAGCCAAACCGAGGTAAAAAGAAACCCGATCCACAATCATCAACGCCAGACGATCGCCTTCCTTGGCCAAGTCGAAAACAATTTTGCTCGAAATCTCATCGCCATCGTCCAAGGTTTCTTTTAACTTAGAGTCGCCGGCAAATTCTTCTGCCATGTCACGCGCAACTCGAACTACACCGGTCGCACTGGCAACTGTTTCAAGGCAACCACGTTTACCACAGGTGCAAAGATAGCCATTAACCGGATCAACGGTAACATGGCCTAGCTCACCACCGGAACCGGCAACACCATGCAAGAGCTCGCCATTGGCAATAATCCCGCCACCAACACCGGTACCCAGCGTGACAAACGTGACATCAGGATCGTTTTCACCGGCGCCTTTCCAGCGCTCACCTAACGCCGCAACATTGGCGTCATTATCCACGCTAAACGGAATGCCGGTCCCTGATTCGATTATTTTTCTGGCTTGCTGCAAGGTTTTCCAGTTTAGGTTGTAAGCACCGATAATTGTGCCCGCCTCACTGTCCACTGATCCAGGCGAACCCATGCCAATACCGACAAAATCAGCCGGGGTCATCTTGTATAAATCCAGATGTTCATTAATAGATGTAACAATGTCCGGTAAAATATGGCTGCCTTCATCCAAAATATTGGTGTCAATACTCCACCTTTGTTGAATCTCGCCATCCTGCGTTAAAATGGCAAATTTTACGGTCGTCCCGCCTAAGTCGACGCCAATCAATTTTTGGTCATTCATGTTGATCATTCCTCCGTTGATCCGAATGCAACGGCAATTCATGATTTAAAGGATCCCGTTCTTCCTGTTCATGTGCATGACGCAGCACAATTTTTGCATTCAGATACACCTTATCATCAATCAATTTTGCCTGATGCAAGCGGTCTAATTCAAGTGCCGCAAGTTCAATATCCCAAACACGTTTACCAACATGGATATACGTGCCAAAACCTTTTAATAATTGCAAGACATCATAGTAAGTTTTCATACGATTCCGCGCTGAATTCCAAATAAAAGCAAAGCAACCAATCCAAAGATCAAGGTTATCGTAGAGGCCAGTCGCCGGCCGGTGCTCATGCGACCCAATGCTGGCGCTCCTAACATCCCGGCAGCCAAGAACCCGCCAAGCAAGCCGCCGATGTGCCCATAAATATCAACGCCGCTTGAAAACAAATTAAACGCCAGGTTCAAAACCACGAGCAGCAAAAACTGCCGTGCCAGCTGACGAATAACCGGATTCTCCCGGTAAGTATCCCCTAACATCAAGCACGCACCTAACAAGCCGAAAATTGCTGTACTGGCGCCAGCTGCCAACGTATTGGGACTGAACGCAAAGCTCGCAACATTACCGGCAAATCCGGCAATGAAATACAGCAAGAAAAAGCGCCAGTGACCAAATAACCTTTCTGTCATTTGGCCTAGGAAGTATAACGAGAATCCATTCATTAAAATGTGCGTCAAGCCGATATGCACAAATACCGGCGTGATCAAGCGCCACCATTGGCCGTACAAAATCAGCGGATTGGCCCGCGCCCCATATGTCACCAAAACAGCATTGTTAGTGCTGCCACCTGAAAGTGTCTCTAGAATGAAGACCAAAATGGTAACCGCCAAAATGCCGTTCGTCACATAGGCTGAATTTTGAAAGCGAGAGCGCCAGTTTGCGTAATTCATTAAATTCCTTTCTAACTTCACTGCAATAGCAGCAAGTGCGTTTCTGACTGCCGAATAGTTGGCTTATATCGCTAAAAAAACAACAGGTGAACCTGTTGTTTTTCCCCGCCACCGCTGACCATCAATCTTCTTTGGTCATGTCTTGTAGTAGTTTAGCATTTTTTGCACACGCTGCCAACAGCGTTAACCGTTGACTGTCTTTTGATGAATCGAGTAGCCCTTATCTTCTTTAATGTCATTCATCTTGTAGAAGTCGCTAAACATTTCCTTAGCAATTTGTAACTGGTACGGCGTGGTTGTTTCCGCCTTTAGGTTCGGAATAATGACAGCAATCGCGATTTTAGGGTTCTTGGCCGGGGCATAACCAACAAAACTTTCAGTAATGGTTTCGGTTAATGCCGAGTCGTCTGATTCGCGCGCAAAGCCTTGCGCAGTACCGGTCTTACCGGCAACGCCTGGATTAAGCGTATTTAAGGAAGTCGCGGTGGTCCAACCATTCGTACCATGGACAACCTGCCACATACCTTGCTTGACCAAATCAATTTGGGCCTGCGTATTTTCGATTTTCGAGGTCACCGATGGCTGTGTGGAACTCAGCACCGGCCCTTTGCTGCCATCGCTTAACGTTTGGCTGATACTGTTAACCAAATAAGGCCGCATCCGATAACCGTTATTGGCGATTGCGCTGATATATTGCAGCATTTGAATCAATGTATAGTTATCGTAGTTTCCGTATGACAAGTCCAAAGCCGACCCGACCAGCAAATTACCCGAAGAATCATGGGTTTTCCCTTCCAACCCGGCAATTTCACCGGGAAGATCAATTCCGGTCTTGATACCTAAGCCAAACTGACTGAAATAACCGCGCATTTTGGTGAAAATGTTGTCGTCCATTTTCAGATAATTGTTCGGCGAATAGGCATAGTGACCTTCTTTCATGGCCAGCCACATCATATAAATGTTACTGGAAACTTCCAAGGCCGAGGCAGCATCCAGTGAGCTGAAAGTGCCAACTGGATAAACTGACTTCTTCACTGGGGTTGCAGGCAGATAAATCGGGGTATCTTCCTGGGTATTATGCTCAACACTAATAACGCCATCTTGAAGTGCCCCTAGCACAGTTGCCCCTTTGACCGCTGACCCGACAACAAAAGCGCGGTTAATAACCCCCAGTGCATCGTCTTCAACTTTTTTGGTCTTAACATCCTGATGTTGCCCGGCCATCGCTAGAATCCGACCGGTGTTAGGATCCATCGCTACCGCATAAGCCCCATCGGATAATCCGCCTGCGCCAGCCGAACGAATCGAACTGAAGGTGTCTTCAAGCGCTTTTTCGACCTTCTTTTGATATTCGGAATCAATTGTCAGATTCAGGTTAGCGCCTTGTTGACCTTTAAATTTCGACACTGACTGAACAATCTGATTGTCATTGCCAATTTCAACTTGGGTCTGACTCTTTGACCCCTTCAAAACATTCTCGTATGCCTTTTCCAGATAACTGGTTCCGACACGATCATTACGCGCGTAACCGTTAGCCAGATAAGCCTGCAACTCGTCAGCCGGCAACCCGCTTTTTTCATTGGATACCCGGCCAATGATGGAGGTCATTGACGTACCGTTGGGATAGGCCCGTTCCCAATCGGTGCCTAAATTAACCCCTGGCATTTGCGTCAGACGTTCACCCACAACTGCAACTTCATGTGCCGTTACATTCTGGTTTTTAAGATAGACAGTCGATAGTTGGGTGGCACCGTTCATAATCTTGTAAAGACCGGCTGCCTCTTTTTCAATTGGGGTCAACGTTGGCATATGTTTGCGGACATAGGCGACTTGATATTTATACAATTCATCGGACTTTGATGACGGTAGATCCTGAATTTTTTTAGGTAACTGCTTCGTCACCTGCTTGGCAATCTTGGTTCGCGCCAAATAGTAATCAATGTAATCACGCTTAGTCAGATTCTCGGCCGGCTTGTCAATTAACTTGGCCAGTTGATTGGCGATCTCGTACATCTGCTGCGATTTGGTACCCACACTTTTGGTATAAGTAATCGCATTATTGGCTTTATTGGTCACCAATGCTCGGCCTTTACTATCAAAAATCAAGCCCCGCGGCACATTCCCGGTCACCACGGTTTTATTCGTTCGATCGACTTCGGCAGCTAATCGCGGGCCATTTAAAATCTGCAAATAAGCCAGTTGGGCAACTAAGGCCGCTAGCAAAAGAAACGCAATGAAAAATAATAAGTTTAAGCGAAACGGAATGCGACTCTTATTCCGCTTCGGCTGCGGTGTACGAATGTACTTCACCTAAAATTGCTCCTTCGAAATTTCTATCTTTTAAAGTGTAGCAAAGAACCCGCCAAAACGCTATGTGTCTTATGATATG
>NZ_JBVAYD010000011.1:0-77217 GCF_055413445.1 Lacticaseibacillus sp. 22
CGGAGCATAAGTGGCCTTGAGCGTGATGGCCGGGTTTTGGTCATTGCGCTCAAGGTCCTTATGTGCAGGTTTCTGGGCTGGCGATCGCGTTTCAGAGCGTGAGCCGGCGCGTTCAGAAGTCGGAGCATAAGCGGCCTCAGACGTGATGGCCGGGCTTTGGCCATTGCGGCTGAGGTCCTTACACGCAGACTTCTGCGCCGGCGAACGCGTTTATGAGCGTGAACAGGAGCGCTTAAAAACCGAAGCATAAGTGGCCTTGAGCGTGATAGCCTCCTCTTAACTATTGCACCGTGATCCATACATCCAGCTTTCTGCGCCATGAAGCACGTTATGGTAAACGCATTTTCCACATTCACAAAGCAACTGGTCTCACCGTCAAAACACACCGCACACCTCACCAAAAATTTTCAGCTCAACTTCAAAGCTAGCGACTCAGACGAATTTTTTCATCCCGATGAAGTGTCTCCAAAGATTTTCCTGCTGTCTCCGGTACAAACAAAATGACAAACAGCAAAGAAATGAGATTGGTGCCAATGAAACAAACAAAAGTCCAAAACATACCAATGCCTGCCAAACCGATCGGGAAAAGAACGCCGACCGCAAAATTAGCGAGCCACAGGAAAAATGTCGCCGTTCCCATTCCCAAACCGCGTAATTGCTCGGGAAAAATTTCTGATAGAAGCAACCACGTCATCGGGCTAATAGCGCCTTGGAAGAACGCTAGAAAAATCATCATCATGGTGATGGTTGTAAATGCGCGCCATGAAGAGCCTGCAGGTAAGCGGCTCGCGAAGGTCACGCCAGTAATTGCAATACTAGTCCCGATTAAGCCGATGATCAGCAATGGACGCCGCGGAACATGCTTTAGCAACTGTAAGGTGACAAGGGTTGCTGCAACTGCCGTTACCCCATTAGCAATATTGGTGATTAAGGCACTATTACGACCAAATCCGGTCATTTGCAAAATCGATGTACCGTAATACATCATGACATTGATCCCGGCAATCTGCTGAATCACGCCCAATCCGATTCCGATTAGCACCAGCCGCCGAATCCACTTAACCTTAAGCGCCGTGATCCGGACTTTCTTGTGTTTCGCGCTGGCCGCAATGGTTTGCTCCAAATGATCAAGTTCTCGCGGAACCTCTTGCGGCGCACGAAGAACCGACAAGCTCGCCTTTGCAGCTGCCTTTCGTCCTTTCATAACTAACCACCGTGGCGACTCCGGAACAAAATAAATGCCGATTCCCAAGATAATAGCAGGAATAACCGCTAACACAAGCATCCAGCGCCAAATCCCAGGCATATCACCAAAGTTTGTCCCTAACACGGCATTAAGGATGAACGCAAGCAACTGACCGGTGACGACCATCAATTCATTTTGGGTCACCAGCCGCCCGCGATGGCTTGTTGGCGCAATTTCGGCTAAGAAACTTGGCACTAACACGGAAACGCCGCCAACCGCTAATCCTAGAATCAATCTTGCCCCAATCAGCCAAATAGCACTTGGCGCCATTGACGAAGCAAGCGTTGCCAGAAAAAATAATCCGGCTAATCCAGCAATTAACCGTTTGCGTCCATAACGATCACTAATACGTCCCACTAAAACAGCACCAAATGCTGCCCCAAGTGTCAAACTGCTGGTCACCCAGCCTTGCTGACCCGGAGCCAAGTGAAGTTCACTGGAAATAAATGGCAAGGCACCATTGATGACGCCGGTGTCATAGCCAAAAAGAAGGCCACCCATTGTTGAAATCAGGGCAACTAACCTTAAACGAACACGTGCGCTCATCAACGAATGGTGTCGTTGACGCAAGCCTGTCTTTGTTTGATTCTGCAAATACATGCAATTCCCCCTCATCAACTAGGTGAACCGCCATACTTACTAGCAAAGATCCGCATCGCAGCTCAACCATTTAGTTTACATAATAACCATAGCACTTTTCTGAAAAATCTGCAGAGCGTGAGCCGGCGCGCTTAGAAGTCGGAGTGTAAGTGGCCTCAGACGTGATGGCCGGGCCTTGGCCATTGCGGCTGAGGTCCTTACACGCAGACTTCTGCGCCGGCGAACGCGTTTCAGAGCGTGAGCCGGCGCGCTTAGAAGTCGGAGTGTAAGTGGCCTCAGACGTGATGGCCGGGCCTTGGCCATTGCGACTGAGGTCCTTACACGCAGACTTCTGCGCCGGCGAACGCGTTTCAAAGCGCCACAATCCAGACTTGTGCCCCATCTTCCGTCAAGAGATCACAACCAATTTTTCAATTCCAAACAAAAAAGCGTCAACCCTAGAAAGGATTGACAGCTTCTTTAAATCAATACATTTTATTGTCCGGTAGTCTTCTTAACCAGATCAGCGTTTTCGTCGTTTGAAATATTTTCATTCAACGCAACGTCAGCCATCTTGGCCATGTCCTCGGTGGAAAGCCGCTTCATCAAGCTGCGAACCTTAAGAACAGAAGTTGCAGACATGGAATATTCATCAAGTCCCATACCAAGCAATAATGGAACCATGATTGGATCGCCAGCTGCTTCACCACACATACCAGCCCATTTGCCTTCCTTATGCGCTGAGTCAATAACATGCTTAACCAGACGCAAAATGGATGGGTTATACGGTTGATACAAGTATGAAACATGTTCGTTCCCACGATCAGCTGCCATCGAATATTGAATCAAATCGTTGGTACCGATTGAGAAGAAGTCTACATACTTGGCAAACTGATCAGCCAAAACAGCTGCAGCAGGAATTTCGATCATGATGCCAAGTTGGATGTTGTCGGAAACCTTCACGCCATCCTTGACCAGCTTTTCTTTTTCTTCGGTGAAGATCTGCTTAGCCTGTTTGAACTCGGCAATCGTCGCAATCATCGGGAACATAATCCGTAAGTTACCAAAAGCAGACGCACGCAACAACGCACGCAACTGAGTCCGGAAAATATCCTGACGATCAAGACTAATCCGGATCGCACGATAACCCAAGAATGGGTTCTGTTCTTGCGGTAATGGCAGATATGGCAAGTGCTTGTCCCCGCCAATATCCATGGTGCGAACAACAACCGGCTTTGGATTCATCGTTTCAAGAACCTTCTTGTAGGCCTCAAACTGATCGTCTTCAGTCGGTAGCTCAGCAGAATCCATGTATAAGAACTCAGTCCGATACAAACCAATACCTTCAGCGCCATTTGCCAAGACCCCATCAAGATCTTTTGGTGTCCCGATATTGGCAGCAACATCAAAGTGCTTACCATCAGCGGTAACTGATTTGGCTGTCTTCAATTGCGCCCATTCAGCTTTTTGCTTGGCAAATGCTTCAGCAGCTTGCTTGAATTTGGCAACTTCATCAGTAGTCGGATCAATGACAACTTCACCAGTCAAACCATCAACGGAGATCGTTTCCCCGTTGGTCGCTTTCTTGGTGACATCGTCCGTACCGACAACGGCTGGAATTTCCAGCGACCGTGCCATAATCGCACTGTGCGCTGTCCGTCCGCCGATGTCAGTGACAAAGGCCTTAACATATTTCTTGTTCAATTGGGCAGTATCAGAAGGCGTCAAATCGTGAGCCACGATAATGACTTCTTCGTCAATTAATGCCGGATTCGGCAGTGTACGTCCTAACAAATGTGCCATGATCCGTTTGGTAACATCGCGAACATCGGCAGCACGTTCCTGCATATATGGATTATCCGTCATGCCTTCAAAAGTCTGAATGAAGAATTCAGAAATTTCTTTCAATGCCTGTTCAGCATTGACTTTTTCATCTTTGATCTTGGACTCGATCTGACCCGTAAAGTCAGGATCGGCCAAAATCATCATATGGGCATCAAAAACTTGTGCCTCTTCTTCGCCAAGCGATTCAGCGGCCTTTGCTCGAATAACCTTTAACTCATCATTACTTTGATCAAGTGCCTGCTTTAGCCGGTCGATCTCCTTTGAAGGATCATCAACCGTCTTTTTGTCAAATGATAAATCAGGTTGAACCAGTAAATAGGCCTTCGCTGTGGCGATCCCATCACTAGCAGCGATTCCCTTCAAATGTTCAGCCATTATTCAGCCAAGCCTTCCTTTTTCATTGTGTCCGTAATTGCAGCGATTGCATCGGCTTCGTCAGCGCCTTCAGCAGAGATTGTAACATCGGCACCTTGACCAACGCCCAAACTCATAACACCCATGATGGACTTCAAGTTAACGCTCTTACCTTTATATTCCAAGTTGATATCTGAGTTGAACTTGCTAGCTGCTTGTACCAACAAGGTTGCCGGACGTGCGTGAATCCCGGTTTCTGCAATAATGTTAAATTCGCGTTTTTCCATGACTGATCTGCTCCTTCGTATTAACTAGATTTTTCTAGTGTTTTTCCGAATAGTTTGTGTGCGTACTCGTACCCAAAACAATTCATGTAAACCTTACCATTTTTTCCAGCCTATCACAAGCGCCACATGAGATTTGACACTTACTTAGCGGGAATCGACCGACCGGTAATGGTACTCGATGACACCATCGCGTTTGGCCATCCCCACAATCTCTTCACGATCGGGATAGTTTGTCCATGCCGACCGAAACGCCATAAACGTTTCCGGCGTCACCGTGATCTTGTCACGCTGACCAGTCTTTAACTCATCCATTAAAGCGACATAATCCTGAGTCATCTATTTGCCTCACCTCACTTCATAAGGGTAGCATAAAAGTAGGCATTGAAAAAGCGCTAAGGCCTGATATCACTGAAATTTTTGCATCTTTTTAGCACTCTTGCGGTTAGAGTGCTTGCATTCTGGTAATGAGGGTGTATACTATTGCCATAGGTCAAGAAAGGTCAAACCTTTTTGACCGTTATGTGGCACCTAATTAGACAGGAAGGTTGTGACAAAATGTTATGTGAAAACTGTCATAAGAATCCAGCCACTATTCATCTTTCAACCGTTGTTAACGGGACTCGGCAAGAAATCAATCTTTGCCAGAACTGTTATCAATTACTCAAGAAACAAGCAGGAGGAAATATGAATCCAACCAACGCATCCGATCCATTTGGGTTTGGAAGCTTAGATGATATTTTCCGTGCGATGAATCAGGGAATGGATCAACCGCAACAGCCAAACGCACAGGTTCCGCCTACCCAGGCAGGACGCGGCGGCAACAATGGCCGCAATGGCAACGGCGGTAAGGGCTTGTTAGGTCAGTTTGGTGTTGATCTCACTGAACAGGCACGCAAAGGTCAAATTGATCCAGTCATCGGTCGTGATAAGGAAATCTCACGCGTGATTGAAATTCTGAATCGCCGGACCAAGAATAATCCAGTCTTAATCGGTGAAGCCGGGGTCGGCAAAACCGCGGTTGTTGAGGGACTGGCACTAAAGATTGCTAATGGCGACGTTCCAGCCAAGTTGCAGGATCGCCATGTGATTCGCCTTGATGTCGTTTCACTCGTTCAAGGCACAGGCATTCGCGGTCAATTCGAGCAGCGCATGCAACAATTGATTGACGAACTGAAGCAAAATAAGAATATTATCCTATTTATTGATGAAATCCACGAAATTGTGGGTGCCGGCAATGCTGAAGGCGGAATGGACGCCGGCAACGTCTTGAAACCCGCTTTGGCTCGTGGCGAATTACAACTAGTCGGCGCGACGACCAGCAACGAATACCGTCAAATTGAAAAGGATTCTGCCCTAGCTCGGCGCCTTCAGCCGGTGATGGTTGAAGAGCCTAGCGTTGATGAAACCATTAAAATTCTGAAGGGTCTGCAACCGCGCTACCAAGACTTCCACCATGTGAAATACACGGAAGGCGCAATTGAAGCTGCGGCAACCCTCAGCAATCGTTACATTCAGGATCGCTTCCTCCCTGATAAAGCCATTGACTTGTTAGACGAAGCCGGTTCACGCAAGAACCTGACAATTGCCACCGTGGATCCTGAAACCATTAAAGCTAAGATTGCTGATGCCGAAAAGCAAAAGCAAGCCGCACTCAAGCAGGAAGACTATGAAAAAGCCGCCTTCTATCGTGATCAGGTCACCAAGTTAGAAGACATGGCCAAAAAGCAATCCAATCTGCCAGATGATGAAATCCCAACCGTTACCGAAAAAGACATGGAAAAAATTGTTGAAGAAAAGACAAACATTCCAGTCGGTGAACTCAAAGCTCAGGAACAGGCGCAACTGAAGAATCTCGCCAGTGACCTTGAGCAACACGTCATTGGTCAAAATGAAGCAGTTGATAAAGTTGCTCGGGCAATTCGGCGCAATCGCATCGGCTTCAATAAAACCGGGCGACCAATTGGCTCCTTCCTATTTGTCGGACCAACCGGTGTCGGCAAAACGGAACTGGCAAAACAGCTCGCTAAAGAACTATTCGGTTCTGAAGATGCCATGATTCGGTTTGACATGTCGGAATACATGGAGAAGTTCAGCGTCTCTAAGCTCATCGGGTCACCGCCAGGCTATGTCGGCTATGAAGAAGCCGGCCAGCTAACTGAAAAAGTTCGGCGCAATCCATACAGTTTGATTTTGCTTGATGAAATTGAAAAAGCCCACCCGGATGTCATGAACATGTTCCTGCAGATTCTGGATGACGGCCGCCTAACCGATTCACAAGGTCGAACTGTTTCCTTCAAAGATACTATCATCATCATGACTTCTAACGCCGGATCAACTGATGCGGAAGCTAACGTAGGCTTTGGTGCAACGTTAAGCGGTAAAACCCACAGTGTGCTGGATCAGCTGGGTAATTACTTCAAACCAGAATTCCTGAATCGCTTTGATGACATTGTTGAATTCAAGCCGCTTTCTAAAGACGACCTATTGAAGATTGTGTCACTGATGATTAATGACACTAACAACAATCTCAAGAGTCAGGGATTAACGATTCATGTCACCGATCCCGTCAAGGAAAAGCTTGTCACTCTGGGTTACAATCCATCCATGGGGGCACGGCCATTGCGTCGGGTTATCCAGGAACAGATTGAAGACCGTGTGGCTGACTTTTACCTCGACCATCCTAATGCCAAGGAACTTGAAGCAAGGATCAGCAACGGAGAAATCACAGTTGGCGAACCAGCCAAGGCAGAAGCCTCTTCAAAAACAGCCAAGAAATAATCCGATTGTTGAAGATTGAAACGTTCTCAGTGCGACCAATTGGTTATCGTGGTCGTAAATGAGGCTCGCACTAAATCGGTTCAAGCATAAATTGCTTGAACCGGTTTTTTTATTCCGAAGCTTCCAGGATCAATTATCAAAATAAAAAGTTCACGCTCTTTTCTTGTCAGTGCAGCAGCGATCAGCGCTTTTGCTTGCTGAATATACGCCTAGAAAGCTAAAGTTAGTGGACCTCAACGAGCGTAGTTGTATCCATTCCGTCCAGTCATCACGATGTCAATAATATTATTTTTTCTTAAACTGTTTTATAATAAAACCAGTAGGGAGAGAAATGGAGGGCATGACCATGCGATTAATTAACGTAACCAACAGCTTCAGAAATTTGGTAAACCAGCAGCTGAGCGGTACCGATGCCCGACTCGTCAAAGTCTTTTCACTCGGTCAAACCACAGTTGTTTATACAGAGGCCCCTTCGCATATTGAGCTATTATTCACCAATGAACGCCGCAACATCCAGCGTGAAGAAATTGCCTTCACGTTAGATCGCTTGCTAAAGAAATCAATCGGTGATGTAACGCCAATTATGGGCCACCACCTAGCAGAGGTCACGGTTCCCAAGCTTGAGCGCCAGGCAGAATAAGCCGCTGTCATTATCAGATAACTTTTTAGGTAAGGTCGGCTGTTGATCCTCATACCGGTAAGATTTTCACTTACTAGTACTCCAAGTCCTGTTGGCCGGTCAGTCCGGAAACACAGGCATCAAAAAAGCGACCGTAAATGGCCGCTTTTTTTGATGCCTGCTTTTGATTATAGTTTCGCCGTTAACTTGACATCCGGATACTTGTCAGCAAACCAGCGCTCTGCATATTGATTTTCAAATAAGAATAGCGGATCGCCGTGAACGTCCTCAACGAGCAGGTTACGGGAACTGCTCATCTTTTCGTCCATTTGCTCAGGGTCAATCCAGCGAGCAATGCGGGAACCAATTGGCGTCATGACCACTTCAGAATGATATTCATGCAGCATCCGAAATTGGAAAACTTCAAATTGCAACTGGCCGACAGCCCCCAAAATGTATTCATTGGTGTGATAAGTCTTATACAATTGGACAGCACCTTCTTGAACCAGTTGCTGCATACCTTTGTGGAACGACTTTTGTTTCATCACATTCTTCGGGGTTACACGCATAAACAGTTCCGGCGTAAACTGCGGCAGCTTCTCAAACTGAATCGACGTTTTCCCTTGATAAATGGTGTCGCCGATTTGAAAATTACCGGTATCATACAAACCAACAATGTCCCCTGCTACCGCTGTAGAAACCGTTTCGCGGCTGTCGGCCATAAACTCAGTCGAATTATTTAGCCGCATGGTCTTACCTGTCCGATGCAAGATGACGTCCATCCCCCGGTCGAATTCACCAGAGACAATCCGCACGAATGCAATGCGATCGCGATGAGCCGGATTCATGTTCGCCTGAATCTTAAAAACAAATGCCGAGAATTCCGGATCAGTCGGTTTGATTTCGCCATCTTGAGCGGTTTTCTTTGGCCCTGGCTCAGGCGCGTACTTAACAAAGCTATTTAAAAAGGTTTCGACACCGAAATTGGTTAACGCGGAACCAAAGAAGACAGGGGTTTGGTCGCCAGCCATGATCTTCTTGAGATTAAACTGATTGCCGGCATCGTTGAGCAACTCAATATCATCCAGCGTCTGCGTATAAATCGAATCTTGGGTCAAAGGCTCGCTGGCATCCAGTTCGCCTTTGTCGTTAAGCGGCAAAAAGCGATCGGCACCTTCCTGTCGGTACAATTCAATCCGATTATTGACGCGATCATATAATCCCTTTAACCCTTTACCCATACCGATCGGCCAGTTCATCGCATAGCCTTCGATTCCGAGCAAGTCTTCCAGCTCAGCGATTAAGTCCAAGGGCTCGCGACCATCACGATCCAGCTTGTTCATGAAGGTAAAAATTGGAATACCGCGCTGTTTGACAACCTTAAACAGTTTTTTCGTTTGTGCTTCAATCCCTTTAGCAGAATCAATCACCATCACTGCCGCGTCAACTGCCATCAGCGTTCGATACGTATCTTCAGAGAAATCCTCATGCCCCGGCGTATCCAAAATATTGATGCGCTTACCTTGATAATTAAACTGCATGACGGAACTGGTGACGGAAATCCCACGTTTCTTTTCAATTTCCATCCAGTCAGATTTGGCAAAATGACCGGATTTCCGTCCTTTAACGGTACCGGCTTGGCGGATGACACCGCCAAATAACAACAATTGTTCCGTAATGGTGGTTTTCCCGGCATCCGGATGTGAAATAATCGCAAACGTTCGCCGTTTTGCTACTTCTTGTGCTCGTTCTTGTGGTTTCATAATCTGTTTCCTTCCAAAAATAACATTACGCCTGCCAACATACCTTTAACTCTCAATGCTGGCATCGCTAACTATCCGCCTCCTTGGAAACAACTTCTAAAGGTGGCGTCTCACTTAAATGAATATGCACATTGACCAGCCGAGAACCTTCGACTTTACCAGTGGCAAGCTGCACCCCCGGAGCCAGTTCAAGCTTCTCACTATGATGGGTCGAAGGAATGGCCCCAAGTTGAGTGAGCACATAACCGGCAATCGTGTCAACATCCGGCGCTTCTAAGTTAGTTTTAAACAGCTCATTAAATTCCGAAATCGGCATCCGTCCCGAAACAATGAAGTCGTGGTCGGTTTGTTTCGTGTATAGCTTTTCAGCCTGATCGGATTCATCATCAATATCGCCGACAATTTCTTCCAACAAGTCTTCAATCGTGACAATGCCAACGACCCCGCCATACTCATCCAAAAGAATGGCCATCTGTTGCTGCTTGGTTTGCATTTCAGTCAACAACACGTCAACGGGGATCGTCTCCGGAACAAACACCGGCTCAATCATCACCGATTCGATCTTAACCTGGTCAAAGCCAACACGCCGGGCTTCTTTAAGCAGGTTTTTAATATGAACGATCCCAATAACGTGATCTTTGTCTTCTTCATAAACTGGAATTCGTGAATAAATGTTATTCAAAATTGCATCAATAGCGCTTTGATCCGGTTCCTTGGCATCGATCATAAACGCATCCGTACGCGGCACCATGACTTCACGCGCCATCGTATCAGACAACGAGATGATACCTTCAAACATTTGGTACTCGTCCGGTTCAATTGCGCCGGCATTGCGACCATTTTCAATCATGGCAACCATTTCTTCTCGGGTAACGGACTCGCCTTCATGACTAAACTCCATGGGGGTCAGCTTCATCAGCAATTTAGTCGAGGCGGATAATAGCCAGACAAACGGGCGCATTAACGTTGCCAGCCAACTAATCGGTGTGACGCTGATCTTGGCAACCCGTTCCGTCATCTGAAGCGCCACCTGCTTAGGATAAAGTTCCCCGAAAACAAGCGAGAAATATGACAAAATCAACGTCACTAAAATCACTGCCGCTTCGTGTGCAAACGACCATGATCCAAAAATCGGAGCGACTTTATCGGCTAATGTCGTCGCCGCTGAAGCCGAGGCAAAGAAACCGGCAAAGGTGATCCCGACTTGAATGGTAGCCAGAAAATGACTTGAATCCTTCATGATGGCAACTAGCTTGGCGGCTTTGCGATCACCTTTATCAGCCTGTGCCTGCATTCGAGCACGTGAACTTGAGACAACCGCAATTTCTGCGGCTGCAAATCCTGCATTGATTAATGTTAACAGCACAATGAGGATTAACTGTCCCCATATCTGGCCGTCCGGGTCACTGCCCATTTCGAATCCACAACCTTTCGTAAAAAAAACGGGGACTCATCCCCGTAGTTCGATCACTTTAGTATAGCAAGACCTTATTTCTTTTTCAATTCCGAATCGGGCTTGTCAGCGTGCGTCGGGGCTTCAAGTGACAATTCATGGTCCTCATCAAAATCCTCGTCATTCTTATGCTCCTGGTGAAAACGATACAGCTCATATAAATAAGTAATGACCGTCTTAATGACAGCGTAAGTCGGCACGGCAAGAATGGTGCCCAGCAAGCCCCACAGATTCCCCGCTACCATCAGTAAAATGATGATGGTCAACGGATGAATATCAAGCGAGCGGCCAATGACATTAGGATAAATAAAATTGCCATCCGTCATCTGAATAATCACGACAACCAAGACCACGAGCAACATTTTAGTCCATCCTTCAGTGGCAGCAATAATCAAAGCCGGCGCAATCCCGATGTAGGGGCCTAAATAAGGAATGATGGTAACAACACCGGCAATAAAACCAAGCAGATACGCATACGGCATGCCGATAATCAAGTAGCCGATAAAGGTGAACGTACCAACGAACAAACATTCAATCGCCTGCCCGCCAATGTAATGCGATAAGGTCGCGTTAAGTCGGGTAAAGACAGTAGCCACTTCAGCATGATAACGCCGCGGCAGCAAGCGCTGAATACTTGGAACGAAATTTTCGCCATCTTTGAGAAAATAAAAGAGCATCACCGGAATCGTAATAATACTGATAACGGTACTTGCCAACGAGCCAATCACCCCAGGCAGGCCACTTGAAAAGCCGCCAAGTACCTGACTCAGCAGTTTACTCGGGGAAATCTGCAAGCTTGCAACATATTTACCGATGTTTAACCGCTGATACCAAGTATAATGCGATGCTTTGCTGATAAACGTGCGTACACCTTTTAAGAAGTCGGGGATATTCGTCACGAATTGGGTTATCTGATAGATCAGGTTCGGTAACACCGCCATGACAATCAAAACAATCGCACCAATGACAACTAAGAAAATCAGTAAAATCGAAACATTGCGGCTGATATGCAATCGCTGTAATAACTTCACAATCGGGTTAAACAGGTAAAACAAGAACCCCGCCGAAATGATCGGGATCAGTAACGTTGAAAAGAAAGTCGCGACCGGTGCAAATAAAAAAGAAACCTGCGTTAAGCCGATCACGATAAAAATTAAGACTAACAATTCGACTGACCAGAACATTAATTTTGAATGGCGTAACTTATCGAACATAATCGACCTCCCCAACGTCTTCTCACTAGTGTTATAATAGCAAACAATTTATCAAAACGGAAAGAAGGCTGACGCATTGGAAGTAAAATCAACAACAGACTTAGACTCTCAGGTTCATCACGACAGCGTACAGATAAGAACCCATGTATTTGTGGAAGAACAACACGTTCCGGCAAATCTGGAAGTGGACGCGGATGAAGGCAAAGCCACTTATTTTGTCGTCTACGATGCTGGCTTACCGGTGGCAACAGCACGGATTTTACCAGAAGGAACCGGTTATCACGTCCAGCGCGTTGCCGTCGAAAAGGCCTACCGCAAACACGGGCTTGGAAAAATGGTTTTAAATGCGATTATTGCCTATGCCCGCGAGCAAAACGTTGCGTTCCTGAAGCTCGGGGCACAACTGCAGGCAATCGGCTTTTATAAAACATTGGGCTTTCAGCTAACCGACCAGCCTGAATTTCTAGACGCCGGAATCCGTCATCGCGAAATGCAATTACAGCTTACGTAACCTTGTGTATGATTTGATTAAACCATCCGAATGTGAAAAAAATGCGCTTCTAATTTGATTTTCTTAGAAGCACACCCTGACAAGCCGCTTAGTTCGTGCTTGTTTTTTTATTCATATTCATCAACCCCGGTTAGCTGATGCGGATTGATGTACAGGCGATAAGCCACCTCGGCAACCTTACCACCGCTCAAGCGATAACTTTCCAGATAGTAAGGATGATCCGTTTGCCCAAGCCGCTCCGGAAGCGGGTATCCTGCTTGTTCAATAACGTGTAACCCTTGATTAAAGCTGGTCGCTAACGGCAATTCTTTCATGAGCACGCGATCGGCAGACTGCTTCACCTGCCCGGCAGTTGCGGCTGGTAGTTTAAAACACTCATAATTTTTGGGCACTTTGACGTCAACCGGTAACAAACTGCCAACCCAATAAATAAAGGTATTGTACGGCGAAAAAACAACCAAAGCTGTTCGATTAGGTGTTTTAGTCAACTGATCCAGTGTTTTAAAACCAAACTGGTGTTCAAAATCCGCCCACGCTGGTGCAAACGTCCCCAGTTGGTCGCTATCTTCGGTTGTATATGCGTGTCCGGCCAACAATTGTGCTGGCTGTTGTGGAATCTCTTTCATGTTGCCCTCCAAAACCTAGTGGACTAAATCCGATGTGCAAGCTGAATATACCGCCGATACCATAAATCCACGTATGCCTGCGAAAATGGTCCTTTACCGTGATTAATCCAATCGACAAGCACTTTGACGTTTGCCTTTAAGATTCGATCCGTTGTTGCAGGATAATGCCACAATTTCCGATGCGCTTCATACTCATCAACATCTAAAAGGCGCTTTTCACCATCAGCGAAAACCTTCACATCCAGATCATAATCAATATACTTCAACGCTTCCTGATCCATTGTAAACGGGGTGGCCAGATTACAATAGTAAGAAACGCCGCCTTCACGAATCATGGCAATGACATTGAACCAATAATGTTTATGAAAGAAAATAATCGCCGGTTCTCGCGTTAACCACCGGCGGCCATCGGATTCGGTCACCAATGTATGATCGTTACAGCCGATTAAGGCATCTTCACTGGTTTTAAGAACCATCGTATCACGCCAGGTACGATGCAAACTGCCATCATGTTTATAACTCTGAATGGCGAACGAGTCGCCTTCTTTAGGGATTCGCATACTTAACCCGCTTTCTAAAATTCCGTGTTTCATTATAACAAACCTCATGAAAATACGACAGCGCGTAAGCAAGGCGGACGGCGGTAAGTGTCAACTTTTCCTCGGTTCTACTCTCATTAAGTGATTTCCGATACTCCGGGCTGGCCTCCTCCCCAACAGCAGCCTTTCGCCTCAGCCGTTTTACGATTCATCCACCAGCTCACTTAATACATCATCAATCGCGGCCAAATCAAAGCCCTTCCGGAACAGTGCCGTCTTAACCTTCTGCTTGCGGGTGCGCTCATCATAGCGTTGCTTTAAGCGCCACTGTTTCTCCGCCTCTGTCTTTAGCATGGTCAACTCGGCTTCCGGGTCTGGCTGCGGATCGAGTTTTGCGATAGCTGCCTGGATAGTCGCCTCATCAAATCCTTTTTGCATCAGGTTCACGCGCAGCCGCTGCAATTGATCTTTGTACGCACGGTTTCGATGATGCCGTAAGTTCTTTTGCCCGGCACGAACCGCAACTGCCGTCCACTCATCTGATTCGATGCCTGCCAGCTGATCGGCTAACAGCTCCGTAGCAATACCTTTTTGACGAAGCTTGTATTGAACGACCCGCGGACCGGAGTCACCCATTTTGAGATCGGCCTCCAGATAGCGCTTCACATAGTCGACATCATCCAAAAACCCCAGCTCCGTCAAACGGGTTAAAATTTGTCCGATCACATCTTTGGGCAGTTCTTCTTTCTCCAACCGTTCCCGGACTTCTTGACGGGTTCGACTTTGATGCGTGATATAATTCAGCCCGATCTCCAAGCCCATCGCGACGACTTCACTGTCTTTAATCTGCGCGATCATATCTGCCGTGAGCGTCATTCCCTTGGCTAGGTGGTAAGTCACCAGCGTTGTTTCACTGACTGGAAACGCATATTGGCCGTCCAAAAAAATATTGTACCGACCACGCCGTTTTTGTGCCGTTATCTTGGTGATTTGTGCCATGTTACTTTGACCGCCTCTCTAATCATACTGTCAGTTATGTTATACTTTTCATAAATATATGGAGGTTAGTTATGTTTGAAGCCAGTTTCTTTGACCGTCATAGTCTTACCAACTACCAGCTATTTCGGGCAATGAAGACCTTGCCACAAACAACCTTATCGATCAATGCACTAAGCCGCGCCACTGGGTTATCGTATTCTCAGACCTACACGGCATTCCAGACCGTTTTGGTTCAGTTAAATCAAATGATCCCCGCCGAGACAATCGACGAGGCTAATTTTGCGCAATTTTTAGGCAATGTCACGATTAATCAATATCGGTTTGCGTTACTTAAAGAAAGTCTGCCGTTTGTCTTCTTTGATGATGTGTTTAAAAACCCGCACCCTGATTTTCACACATTTAAAGAGGTACATCAAACCAGCGTCTCCACCTTAAGAAGGCGCATCACGCCATTTCGTGATTATCTGGCTGATAATGGCGTTAACCTCAACAGTACGACTTGGGCGATCGAAGGCGATGAACTTCATATTCGTCTGGCAATGTTTACTTTTTTTATGCTCGCTTATCGTGGAGCTGGTTGGCCTTTTTCAGCCGAAGAAGAAAAGCAAGCCAAAACTTTGCTAACCGTCATCAATCAAACTGATCCGGACTTTTTACTAATGCCCGTTGAACCAATGTCAAAAGAAGCGCTGGTTGTGCTTTCCATTCAACTTATGCGGATTAAACAAGGTCATCCCTTATTACCTAATCGCCGAATGCAATTGCTATTTTCCGGACATGAGGACCTGCCTGATCTGATTTTTACATCAGAACAATTCCCGAACTTATCTGATTCGCAGCTGAAGGCCGAAAAGCAGTTTTACTATTTTATGCGGCTTTATTTTATGACGGTCACCCGCCAACCACAGAAAATCGACCGCCAATTGCTGACTCATTTTGGAGAAACCGACAATCTCGTCAATCGGTTTGTGACCGGATTGGTTGACCATTTAAATGATCAGCTTAAAAAAACCGACCGCCAGCCCATCGCTGAAAGCCAAGTGATGATTGCAAATCTGTATCGGCTCAGCTTTAATGAATATGTCCTTAATGGCCGCTTTAGTCAGCGTCTTGATTTTGCGCAATCGTTGTATGACGAAGCCGATAGCAGCACCTTGGCAACTGCTATTCAGCGTTATCTAAAGCAAATTCCCAAGTCAATGCCAGAATCAGTATTTGCAGATTTCCCCGATCAGTTTATTAGCGGGCTCTATTTACTGGTTAGCGACAACTATCCTGAACTCAACCATGATATGCAAATGATTGTCAATGTTTTGATTGAACATGACTCATTTGCCAAGCGGGACTTGTTAGACTTTTTGAACGATTTAGGTTTTATTCGGGTTGTTCCGCCAGTTGAAGCGGTCAAACCCGACTTGATCATTACCAGTATTACTAAACCAAAAAGGGTGATCCCGCGTTTGGGCCACCCGTTTGATCCCACGACACCGTTGATCACCTGGATGCCGGAACCGACTGATTTGGATTATTTTCACCTTTATCAGCGACTCAAACAATTACAACGCCAGCATCGATCAACCGCTCGCTCCTAAATTGCCTCAATGCAACGGTTTAGCCGTATACCCCACAAAATAAACCAGCGCTTCATAACCGGCTAGTCCAAGGATGACAGCGGTAATCAGTAGCGTATTGTTCAAATTACTGGTGCGCGTAAACCATAAAAAGACAACCATCAGAAACATCACCACAAAATAGGCGTTTTGCAAACTGCGGTTAACCTGGATTTCAAACTTGGCATCCGGGCTTTGATAATCAATCGTGTGTACCGTATTCAAACGTCCTACTTTATATGTGATTTTATCACCACGTTGAACTTTTAAATCCAGTGTTTCACCAACATGCATGATGTGCGCGGTTTCATTTTGCCACACAGTCGCCGTCATTTTTTTGCTCATACTATTCGAATAATTAATTTTCACAGTCAATCCTCCCGAATCTTCATTATACTAGAATCACTCGGGTATCGTCACCATTTGTCAGCGTAAAGGAGTATTTCATGGCAACCACGGTTAAAATCGGTCAACGTTTTCCTTTAACGATCAAGCGTCTGGATATTAACGGCGCCGGAATCGGATACTATCAACGCAAGATCACCTTCGTTATCGGTGCACTTCCCGGCGAAGTGGTCGTCGCCGAAGTCACAGCCATTCACGATCGTTATCTTGAAGCAAAGACACACAAAATTCGATCAGCCTCACCGGATCGGGTCACCCCAACGGAACCGCTTTTTGGGCAAATCGGCGGCGTTGAGTTGAACCACCTTGCCTACCCTGCGCAGTTGCGATTCAAACGCGATGTTGTCGCCCAAGCGCTGGCCAAATTCAAACCACTTGGCTGGCAACATTATGATTTAAAACCAACTAGCGGAATGACACACCCAACGCACTATCGCAACAAAGCCCAGTTCCCGGTTCGCGAAATTGATGGGCATGTTCGCGCCGGTTTATACGCGCCTGGATCCCACCGCCTCATCCCTCTAACGCACTTTTTAACTCAGGCACCGCTGACCATGAAGGTGGTGACGACTTTATGTCAACTACTCGAAGACCTTCAAATACCCATTTATAACGAGAAAAAGCACGCCGGTATTGTTAAAACGTTAGTCGTTCGCGAGTCCTTTTCAACTGGGCAAGTTCAAGTCACCTTTATTACCAACAGTGCCAAGTTACCAAAGCAAGCTCAATTGATCACCACTATTGCCGCCCAACTGCCCATGGTTGTCAGCATCGCCCAAAACATCAATCCTGGTAACACCTCGCTGATTTGGGGAAAAGACAGTCGTTTGCTGGCTGGTCAGCCATATATTCAGGAAACCTTGTCCGGGCGTACTTTCCAACTCTCACCGCAAGCCTTTTTACAACTAAACCCTAAACAGACCGAACAGCTTTATGCCATTGCCAAAGACGCCTTGCAACTTGCGCCAGATGACACGCTGATTGATGCTTATTGTGGTATTGGTACGGTGGGGATGAGCCTAGCTAACCGTCACCAGTCGATTTACGGTATGGATACGATTCCTGAAGCAATTGCCGATGCTAAAGCTAATGCCAAAAATAACGGCTTTAACAACACTCATTATTTTGTCGGTAAAGCAGAAACCTTATTCCCTAAGTGGCTCAAGGAAGGTATTCGTCCCAATGCCGTCATTGTCGATCCACCACGCTCCGGACTCGAACGGCCATTTATTGATGCGCTATTGCAACTTAGCCCGCAAAAGTTTGCTTACATCTCGTGTAATCCGTCCACGTTGGCGCGGGATTTGGTACCGCTAGCCAAGCATTACCAAGTCGATTGGATTCAAAGCATCGACATGTTTCCGCAAACAGCGCGGTGTGAAGCTGTTGTCAAGTTCACCAGACGTTAAACTGAGTCACTTGTTACCTGATTCGGGATTATGTGCCCAGTTCTGGTTTAACTTGACGTTTGTACGAATCATCGCCATTTTCCAATCATGCTAAGTGAGGTCCTCTTTCAATGAAAATTTATTTTGCCAATGCACTGTTTAGCCACGCCGATTTTGACTACAATGCCAAACTAGCAGCCCAGATCCGCACCGCCATTCCAAAAGTTGATCTGTACGTCCCTCAAGAAAATGCGGCCATCAACAACAAAGAAGCGTACGCAGATTCCAAGATGATTGCTGAAGCCGACACGCAGCGGTTAGAAGCAGCTGATTTAATGATTGCCATTTTGGATGGTCCCGTCATTGATAACGGTGTCGCAACTGAAATTGGTGTGGCGTATGCACGACATATTCCGATTCTGGGGCTCTATACAGACAGTCGGCGTCTGGGCGCTACTAATGACAAGAAGCTCGCCGCCTTGCAAGAAGTGGCAGAAAACCAATTTCATTATCTCAACTTATACACGACCGGCTTGATTAAGCTCAACGGTGCCATTTTCACCGATGAAGCGGCCTTGATTGCAGCCATCAAAGCCCGCGCATCGGCATAATCAAAAAAGCTTCCGTCCCCTTCAATGACCAGGGGTGCGGAAGCTTTTTGAATTGATTCAATTAAACATTTGCAGTTGTCTTTTCAGCATCCTCGAGTAACTGCCGGAAAGGAATCAAGGTTTCGGCATGATACTTCTTAACGAATGCGTCAACGGCTTCTGGATCCTGCGTTTGCTTATCCAAAACCAGTTGTTCAACCGGAATTGGCCGTAAATCGGAAATCTTTACGTCAATAACAACCGGGCCTTTACGATCCTTGGCCTTGGCGAATGCCGCCTTGAGTTCGTCCAAATTATGAACTTCAAACCCTTGTGCGCCCATCGCTTCAGCCGCCTTGCCATAATCAGCATCAATGAGATCAACCCCTGAATGCGGCTGACGGGTATCGTCTTGTTCCGCTTCAATAAAGCCTAAACTTTCATTGGTCAGGACAATGTTGATAATCGGCATATGATACTTCACTTGGGTCATAATATCCTGCATAACCATCGCAAACCCGCCGTCACCTGAAATTGACCACACTTGCCGATCCGGGAATTCAGCTTGGGCGCCAATTGCAGCAGGTACAGCATAGCCCATTGTTGCGTACCAGCCGGAAGTCGTAAAGATTTGATTATCGTTGGCCTTCAAATAACGCATGCCATTAATCGTTACGTTACCGACGTCCACCTGGAAAACCGCATCTTTGTCGGCCATCTCGTTGATAAGTTTGAAGATCGGTTCAACGCGCAATGGGGTTTGCGAATCGTCTTCAAATGACGTCATCCACTCAGCCCAGTTTGCCTTGTTAGCGACTGCAGCGCGATACCAAGCAGTTTCCGGTACGGCATCAGCCTTTTCGGTCAATGCCTTGATGAATTTCTTGGCATCGGCTAAAACCGCCAGATCAACTGTGTGCCGCCGCCCAAACTTGCTAGCATCAATATCGACTTGAATATATTTAGCATTTGGTGCGATGAAGTATGGCTGGAATGGGAAGTCAGAGCCAAGGAACAAAACCGTATCGGCGCCGCGGGCTACTTCAACTCCCGGCTTCGATGCAACCCGACCGGCAGATCCCATGTTGGCCTTATAATCATCTGGCACAATGCCTTTTGCCAGTGCGGTTGTGATGATCGGGATATGCGTTTTTTCTGAAAATGCAATGATTTCATCGCGAGCTCCACGCGCACCATTACCAACGTATAGAATCGGCTTTTTGGCATCCTTTAAAATGCTCCAAGCGGTTGCCACTTGCTCGGGATCCGGTTCAGGCAATAACGGCTTTTGATAAAGATTGGCCGATGAAACATAATTATCATCAATCTCCTGCCAACCGAGATCCTTAGGAATGGTCACAACAGCAACGCCTTGATACTTATACGCTTGACGGATGGCTTCATCGACAACGTGTGGCAATTGTGCAGCCGTCATGGCAGTCCGATTATAAACCGACACATCGGCGAACATCGGGTTTTCATTCATTTCCTGAAAATAGTTGGTATTCATGGCTGCAGTCGGCACCTGGCCTACCAATGCTAATACCGGTACATGATCGTATTGCGCATCATATAAACCGTTTAACAGATGAACGGCACCAGGACCTGCTGACCCAAACGTGGCCCCAATGCGTCCCGTTACCTTTGCTTCGCCAGCCGCAGCCAATGCGCCCACTTCTTCATGGCGAACCTGCACGTAATTAATGGTGTGGCGGCGATTGTAAAGCGCGTTCATGGTGCTATCAAACGATCCGCCCGGCAATCCATAAATATTATGAATTCCCCAGTCTTCTAACACCTTGATCATTGCGTCTGCAGCATTGATTTTTTCTGTCATGACACTTGCCTCCATTATTACTTACATTTTGTAAGTTCTTTACGATTATGAGTATAACAATTAATCAATAACAATGCAAACCCTTTCACTCGATTCGAGATCAAGTCACGGCTAAAAGTAAGGAAAGCGCTTTAATCATTGCTATTATACCCACGTCAAGGTGGTAACAGTCAATCAAACTGACTGATACAGAGCCTGTTCGTTTCAGATAGTTTGTTAGCAGACTGTATTTTGCCTTAGATGTTTTCTTGCCCATTTCTATCCATTTCAAAATAACGGCAGGTGCTAGTTGTCACAAGATGAGCGGGCAAATTGTCATCACTCGCTTTGACGCGTTCCCCGCCGTCTCACACTTCTTCATAACGCGCTCCCCGGCTCGCGCCCACACAAAAAAGAATGAACGATTCCATCTAAGCGGAAAAGTCCATTCGTTTTCTATTACTTTTTACATGGGGCCGACCGAATATAATTATCAACTAAAACATTGGTGCTTGTTGATTCTGACCAGACAAGACTACTTTAACTTCTACACCCGGTTCATCACGATTGATGTTTTTCGTAGTGCCGCTCCTGGCCAATGACACCGGTCAAAATAAACTGACCACGATAGTAAGCCGGATCAGGGCGATAGTCATCGGCATCATACGGGACTTTATCGCTAAAGACCGCTTCGTATTCCGGTACAGGCAATTCTTTGCGTTTAGTTAGTTGCTGGGCATGTTCGGCGGCGTGTAGTTGTTCCTTAAATTGTGGTTGCAAAATGCCGCTGAAGAACTCTGCCACGGCACCGGAACCATACGAAAACAGTCCGATCCGATCCCCGGCTTGTAACGTCGTATCATGATCCAGCAACGACAACAACCCCAGATAAAGCGACCCGGTGTAGATATTCCCAATTTGCCGACAATAACGTGTGCTGGCTTCAAAACGGTTTTTCAATCGTTGGGCACTCGCGTCATCGGTGGTTGGCAACACTAGATCCAATGCTTTTTTACCCATTTTGGTATATGGCAGATGGAATGTCATTGCCGCGAAATCATGTGCGCTTAAATGATGGTCGGCCTGATAACGTTCCCAGACTGTCTTGAAGAAGGCGAGATATTGTTCGGTTGAGTATTTTCCCTGAGCAAGCGCCGTATCTTGGTAAACCGGTCGCCAAAAGTCGTTGATTGATGCCGATCGATAAACCGAATCCGGTTCAATTGTCAGCAGACGCGGATCAGCTTTGACAATCATCGCCACTGCGCCGGCCCCTTGCGTCACTTCACCGGCCGTTGCTAATCCATAACGCGCAATATCTGCCGCAATAACGAGCACACTTTTATCAGGATGACTCGCAACATAATCACGAGCCATCATCAGCGCAGCGGTCCCACCGTAACAAGCTTCTTTCAGTTCAACCGCCCGCACCCATTCAGGCAGCGCCAAAAGATCATGAATGAATAAGGCTGCGGATTTACTGGCATCAACCCCGCTTTCGGTTCCAACCAGAATCATGCCTAAACTGGCACGTGATGCTGGCGTCAATACTTTTGCGGCGGCATTGGCTCCCAGCGTCACAATGTCTTGACTAGATGGCGGAACCGCCTGCTCGTCTTGGCCGATGCCGATCGTATATTTATTCGGATCATCACCGCGAACCTTGGCAAGTTTTACGAGATCGACGTAAAAGTCCGGGGTATCCATTTCAATGGCATCAATTCCGATTTTCATAATTTCAATGGCCTGCTTTCTGTTTTGATCGAATCGTTGCTAAATACATTTTGGCATGTGCCAGATCCATTTCACCTGCGCGTAAGGCGGCGACTAGAGTAGGTACTTCCTGATCCTGAGCTCCGGCAGCAATCGCCAGCGCATTGGCCTGCAGTTTCATATGGCCTGACTGAATGCCGGGGCCGGCTAATGCGCGCAAAGCCGCTAAATTCTGCACCAATCCTAATGCGGCAATTACCTGCTGCATGGTGGCTAAGTCGCGATAACCTCCAAGACGGCGGGCGGCCTGGGCTAGTGGTAATGCACCGATCGCGCCTCCGACAACGCCCAGCGGCAATGGCATTTGCAGATGGCCTTCAAGTTTGCCATCGCGCATCAACCAACGCGATAACGGTTGATACTGACCAGTCGCAGCGGCAAACGCCCCAACACTGGCCGCAACCGCGCGCGTGTCATTTCCTGTCGCCAAGACCGCCCCAATGACACCATTAAGAATGCCTTTGTTATGCGTCACCGCGCGCTCCGGATCGACAAATGCCAGATCGCTCAGCTGCACAATTTTATGGGCAATTTCATCCCCTGACAGTGTTTTTGTGGCAAGTGTGGCCGGTGTCAATTTCACAGTTGCCGTGACTAACTCGCCAGGTGCATTAGTCAAAATGCTGGCCAAAACCGTTCCATCCACCCAAGCTGTCACTGCGTCTGCCACAGCTTCGGCAACCGTATTCGCATAATTGGCACCCATTGCCTCTTTAGGATTAAGCGTCAGGCGAAGTTTTAAAAACCGGTTGGCCAAGATTGTCACAGTCATTTTGCTGAAGCCTCCGCCACGCTGCACCATTGAGGGATGGGAGGCATTGGCCACAGCTGCGATCGTTGCTTGATGGGCCAAAAGGATCTGCCTAGCCGCATTCAAATCTGCTAAGTCAGTTAAGACCACTTCTGCCACCACTTCATGGGTACCCACATGCGCTAAAACGCCGCCGTTTTCCGCTACCATTCGCGCACCATTGCTGGCCGCAGCAACAACAGAGGGTTCCTCATTAACAATCGGTACCTGATGTTGCTGGCCATTGACCATTAAATTTCGCGCAATGCCCATCGGTAAGGAAAATTCACCAATTGCATTTTCAATCAGCCGAGTTGCAGTAGCATCAGGAAGCGTGCGTACCGCAGCCAATAAAGCGGCATCGGCACTGGTTAACGACCCTTCTTGCACGAGTTGCTGCCGCCTAGCTTCGGGCGTTTGCTCATAAAACTTCATTTTGATCTGCTCCTAATCATGCAAAGTAACTTGCATCGCCATACCGATACCACCACCGACACATAACGCCGCGACACCGGTTTGTTGCCTGCGTTCCGCCAAATTATACAGCAATGAAACCATAATCCGCGCGCCGGATGCTCCCAAGGGATGGCCTAAAGCAAGCGCTCCGCCATTGATATTCACCTGTTCGTCAGTCAGTCCTAGGTCACGCATCACGGCAACACTTTGCGAGGCGAATGCTTCATTTAATTCCACTTGATCAATGGCTGTTAAAGTTTGTCCGGTTTTTTGCATTAGCTGGTCAATCGCTAATTTAGGCGCATACCCCATGATGTCCGGGTCAATCCCGACTTCTGTATAGTCGGTGATGGTAGCCAAATAGTGGAGGCCTAACTGCTCGGCTTTTGACTTCGCCATAAGAATCAATGCAGCCGCTCCATCATTAATCCCGCTAGCATTACCAGCCGTGACGGTCCCGCCAACTTCAAAAACTGGCGGTAATTTTGCTAACTGGGCTAATGATGTATCCGGTCGAATCGCCGAATCCGTGTCAACCGTGACATCGCCATGTCGGCCGGAAATGGTCACCGGCGCAATTTGTGATTTAAACCGGCCTTCTGCAGCAGCAGCGGCCGCACGCAGATGAGAGCGCAGTGCAAACTCGTCTTGCGTTTGACGACTGATCTGAAAGCGGCTGGCAACATTTTCCGCCGTAATCCCCATCGGTTGCTGACTAAAAGCATCGTTTAGCCCATCGCGACTAAGACCATCCACCAACGCAGTATCGCCAAACTTATGCCCGGCCCGCATCGCCTCAGCATAATACGGCACCTGACTCATACTCTCGGTACCGCCGACAAGTACCGCGTTAGCTTCACCTAGTTGAATCGCCGCCTGACCTAACCGAATTGCCTTTAGCCCAGAGCCGCAAACCTCATTGATCGTCATGGCCGTGGAGTTCGTCGCCATGCCACTATGCAACGCAATCTGACGCGCAACATTCTGGCCCGATCCAGCCTGCAAAACATTCCCGAAAATTGCTTGATCCAGTTGTTGCGGATCAAGCCGTGCTGCTTTAATCGCCGCCTTAGCTGCGGCAACACCTAAATCCACTGCACTAGCACCTGCTAACTCACCGCCCAACTTTCCAATCGGCGTCCGCTTGGCACTAAGAATCACAACTTTTTCCATAATAACCCCTTTTCAAAATGTGAGCGTGAGCCAGACCGGTTAGAAACCGGAGCATAAGTGGCCTTGGTCGTGATGACCGGGCTTTGGTCATTGCGCCCAAGGTCCTTATGTGCAGGTTTCTGGGCTGGCGAACGCGTTATGGTGAGCGCGAGCCAGCGCGCTTAGAGATCGGAGTGTAAGTGGCCTCAGACGTGATGGCCGGGCTTTGGCCATTGCGGCTGAGGTCCTTACACGCAGATCTCTGCGCCGGGGAGCGCGTTATGGTAAGCGCCGAGCCGCCCGGTCAAGAATCCAATTCAAACATGCGTTATAATACATCGAAGAAGATTCCATCGCTGACCTGAGCAACCGCTACATACCACCAATGCCCGCTCAGAAAAACCGTTATAGTTTATCACAGTCCGAAAAACAAAACATCTAAATCGTGGCTTGCACCGTTAATCGCCCAGATTCCGGTTCCTTGAGCCGTGATTGCATTTATGTCTAGCTACATAAGTTCATGTTAAACTGTTTAAATTGTATGCGATTCTTTTCGGAAGTAACACCCGTCTTCACCAATCCTTAACTTTTAACCATAGAAAGTAGGTGCCGTTGATGCGCGTCATTGATTTGCTCGCCTTACTCGCTGACCAAAGTAAAAACGCCTCAGTACTGTTAAATACAACACCAGCACCAAGTCGTTTTGATGATTTTATTTTGAAAACCCAAAATGATCAGCCACAATTAATCTTTAAGCCCAAACCTGATCGAAAATCGCCATTACGCGTGTGGGAATTACAACTGTTGTTAAATCACCCTGACTTACAATCACGTTTTCTTTATCTTGTAGATGCAGACGGCACCCGTGCACTTTTTGGCTTTATCCACCGGCCAGTTGGTCTTTTACTTAACTAGGCCGGATGTTTTGCCGCCGCCAACTTTGCTGCAACCTTTTCCAGATAATGGTGACTGGCTATCATTTCTTGGCAATCAAACTGATTTTTCAAACCGATTTCATAAATCCGGCTGGCGTTAGGATTGAGCTGCGGTAAAACGCGGTACCAATCAATTCGGCCTTGTCCCAAAGGCAAACTGTCATGCGTCTGCCCCATTGAGTCAACCAAATGATAATGCCGTACTAATGGTTTTAGGTTGGCCAGACTCGCTATCAGTCGCTCATTATCCCCGTGTAACGTGATAAAAGCATGGCTAGTATCATAAGCCAATGGTAGCCGCCAGCGCAGCAAACGCGCCTCAAACGCAGGATCGCCATACCTAAAGATTGGCGACATCGAGTTTTCAAATACCACGTGTCCCGGCGCCTCTTGAGCAAACGCAATCATGCGAGCCAATGCCACATCTTGTGCTTTTGCAACGTCACGCCATCCGGCATAATCTCCGGGGGTGTCCACGCGGTAGCCTCCGTGAATCAGTGCCGTGGCGTTCACTTTTTTAGCCAGTGTCATAAGCTTAACGGAACTGGTCATCAGAAAGTCATACCTGGCTGGATATTTAGTCGGATTCATCGCTAACTCATTGCGCTGACCGCGAAAACGCATCGGGTGGTGAAACACAACAGTCGGCACCTGACTTTGAACCCAGGCAACCATTTTCAAAAAATGTTGCCAGCCACTCGCGGTAAAATCTGCTTCCGTCAAGTGAAACTCAAAAACGTCAGGATGATACTGCAATCGATCACGAATCTGGCGCTCATCCGTACTGGCTTTTAAACCCAACAACATGAATTGCCAACCTCCTTAAAAGCAATGGACATTCTAGCTCGGTAATCTGCGCATCAAGCGTTTAAGCTTCTTGCGGTCAATTAACATCACACCCAGGTCGTCAGCTAAGGCAATCGCCGAGTCGGAAAACTCACTGTTGGTGATGACCGCAGCTTGATCAAGTTGATAATAATGATGCCCTGCCCAAACTTCCTGAACCGCCTTATTCCCAACAAAGCCAGTGTATCGCTTACATTGAAAGCCGAATGACTGGCCTTTTTTTTGTGCAATAATGTCAATGCCTTGATCACCCGAAGCCTGAGTAAGTTGAATACGCTTGAAGCCATTGCGTTTTAATAAATAGGCACAAAATTCCTCAAACTTCTCACCTTCCATGATGTCCACGCTCTCCATCTTCAAATCTCGAAACCGAAAATGATGATGGTACAGCAACAACGCATTGATCACCACAAATAAACTAATAATAGTAAAACTGGCAGGATCGCCATAAGGTCGCAACTGCCGGGGCAAAATAGTGCGGCCCCAAAAACTGTAAATAAGGGCCAATACAAACAACCCCCACAACAAATGGTAGGCCTTTTTAAGTAAAATTCTCATGCTTCTAAACCCTTCTAGTTAAGTGAGCGTGAGCCAGCCCGGTTAGAAACCGGAGCATAAGTGGCCTTGGGCGTGATGACCGGGCTTTGGTCATTGCGCCCAAGGTCCTTATGTGCAGGTTTCTGGGCTGGCGAACGCGTTATGGTGAGCGTGATCCGACTTCTGCGCCGGGGAGCGCGTTATGGTGACCGCAAGCCGCCGCGACACACGCGATCTTCACACCATCAAATACATGATCCTTATCAAGCCTAGCAGATTCACGCCATGTTTGCATTGAAACTCAGGTAATTTTTCTGTAGGCTTAATTTATTGAGAAGGGAAGCGTTTTCGTCATGAAACTAAGCGCCAAAATTTTTGCCAAAGTTGGCAGTGAGCGCATTACGCAATACACATTAGTCAACGATCAGCAAATGACGCTGCGATTTTTAACTTTCGGCGCTCGCGTTCAGCAAGTCCGGTTGCCCAATACGACTGGGTTAGATCCTAACTTATTGCTTGGGTTCGTCACTTTAGAAGATTATCTGCATCAACCCGGTCTTTTTGGCGCCATGACCGGTCCGCTTGCACCAGACGACCCTAAAACGATTCCGGGAGCTTGGCAGAATTGGAATTGGGCGGTGAAAACCAGTCAAACGGCTGACTTAGCCATTACCTTTTCTCTAAATTTACCTGAAAACGCTGATGGACAACCGGGCGAGCGCTCCCTTATGGTTACGCACCGACTGAATAACGACAATGTCTGGACTATCGATATGGCCGTTAAAACCACTGCCGAAATCCGACTTCATCCACGATTGATATTGCCATGGTTATTGACAGCCGATCCCGCCCAAACAATGTTACACGCTCAGTTAACCATTGACCACCAGCAAAGTACCATCAGGCAACAGCCAGAAATCTCGCCTGCACGTAGATTCTCCTTAGCCACCGGTGACTGGCAACTGCGCTATGCCACCGATGCGCCGGCCACCCGCATTGACTCGTTTGCTAACATTGGACCCGATAACAACTTTAACGGCATTCTGGGACAACCTCATGTTGCAATCGGATTTTCTCCTGAAAACAATTTAACCGGCAACGCGTGGACACTTGCTGCCGGCGCAACTTGGCAACACCACGCTGAATATCAGTTGAGCAGGATTAAGGCCAGTACGCCAGACCGTTAATCCAATCAGCTAACCAAACTAATCGCTACAAAAAGCCTTGGACGTTGAATGAGCTGCTCACCGTCACAAGGCTTTTTCTACTGGTATTAGTCGACACTAATAATTTTTAAAGACATCTTTGTAAACCTTAATACTGTCGAACACGTCTTGGAGGTCAACATATTCATCGGTTTCGTGCGAGGTGTCATTACCTGGCCCGTAAATAGCCAAGTCCAAACCATCGTGGAAAAATAAGGCCGCATCGGTTATGCCGGTTCGATAGGCCACAGCCCCGCGCTGCAAACCGATCCGCTGCCGTGCCTGCTGGACTTTTTGAATTAACGCATTATCGGGTGCAGCCGCTGCGGCACTTAAAACCGAATCAATCGAAAGTGATAGGTGAACCCCTTTTGGTACTGATGTTTTAGCAGCCTGCTTCAAAGCGGCAATAAACGCATCATTATCAGCAATCATGGTTGTTCGGATGTTGCCGCGTAAATAAGCAGACTCCGGTAATGAATTAATTTGATTCCCGCCATGGATAATATCGATGTTGTGGGTAGCGTGACCCAGAATCGGATCATCTTTAGCTTGAAGCGGCGCGGTGGCAGTTAATGCGGCATTGGCAAAAGCAAATAAGCCGTGAATGGCATTAGCCCCAAGATCTGGACGTGAAGAATGCGCCGCCTTGCCCTGAGCCGTTAACGTATAGTCAATAATGCCACGTTCAGCCGCATCCACATTGCTGTTTCCCGGTTCTGCGACCAAAAGACCGGTCAACCGATCACCATAACCGGCAGCCGCAAGTTGGCGGGCACCGTAGTTATCGATTTCTTCGCCCACGGTTGCCATCAACTGAACGCCATGATCAAGCTCTTCATGCGCGATTTGCTTAAACGCAACCACAGCAGCGGCAAGTCCGGATTTCATATCCGTCGCCCCGCGGCCATACAATTTACCATCTTCAATCTGGGCTGAGAACGGAGGAAACTGCCACTTGTTGGGATCGCCTGCATCCACGACATCCATGTGCCCGTCAACCCCTAACCAGCGCTGCGCATTAGGATCACCAATCGTCAAAACTAAATTGTCGCGTCCCGGCGCATAACTGATACGTTCACGCTTAATCAACCCTGTGCTTAGTTCCGGGGCCAAAAAGGCTTCGATCAAGTCCGCCACTTGGCCTTCTTTTGCTGCCACACTGGGGATTCTAACCATCGCCTGCAATAGATCAGTAACTTGTTGTTCCTCGTCTGTCAAACTACCGCCTCCACTTTTAAAATACATCATCTTAACGATCCAAATCGCCACCATGACTGAGTTCATCTAGTCACATCAGATGCCATCAACACCATTATTCCGAACACGCAACCCAGTCTTTTAACGCAGCCCTATTTTCTTCTAAAGCGCAACAATGCCTGACCTAAGATTGGGGTGACAATCCCGCCAAGCACCGCCTCTGCCACCGCATTAATGGCCAAGGCAGTAATCAACAGCCAACCTAAATTCGTTGCATTGGCTCCTGGAACGATTTGCGCGGCTTTGCTGGCAAACAACAACCAGGTAAAGCCGATCACCAGCAATGTATTGGTTAAAGCGCCTGTAACCCCGGCGATGACCATTTTAATAGTTTGAGCCAGCGTACTCTGGTGTCGTTTAAATAATTGATGAAAAACAAAAGCTGCAACCAAACCAACCATGACTCGCGGCACCAACGCGATAATTGGATTGCGAAAAAGCAGTAAAGTTACCGGGTCAGCCGCTGATGTATAAGCGCGAATCAGACTCGTTAAGCCCCATAATAAGCCAAGGCTGGCACCTCCGCCATAGCCCAATACGATCCCGCCAATGATGACGGTCAAGTGAATAGTCGAAATAGCCGGCCAAGCGGGAAAAATCTGAACATAACCAACCATTGGAATGTAGGCTTGCAAAATAATCAAAGCTCCCAAAATACCAATGATCGCAATGTTATAAGCTTTTCCGCGACGTGTCATGCTGACACCTCCTAATCGTTTATAGCTAATTTTATCAAATTATACACGCTTACGTTTGTTTATATTGTGTTTTCTGCTGTTGCTGGTTCAATCAAAGTAGACCATTGCGTTCAGGTATGGCTCATGCTGGGTCAATAGTCCATGCTTTGACAATATTGCTTGCGGTCGCCAGTGTTAGCTACCGCTGAGGCCGCTTGGGTTCTAGCTTATGCCCTTGACGCGCTCACCGGCGCAGAAACCTGCGTGTAAGGACCTTAAGCGTAATGGCCCAAGCCCGGCCATTACGCTTAAGGCCACTTACACTCCGGTTTCTAAGCGCGCCGGTTCGCGCTTAGTAAATTTCTATTGACTTTAATCTCACGTTTTCCTATAATATTTCTTGTGCTTAATTAGTCATGCGGGCATGGCGGAATTGGTAGACGCGCAAGATTAAGGATCTTGTGAGCATTTTTGCTCATGGAAGTTCGAGTCTTCTTGCCCGCATCATAGCAAGATCCGATCAACAAGGTATTACTGTTGATCGGATCTTTTTTATTTTATACCTGATCATGGACCGGCTTGAAAAATATTAAGCCTCTGAAAGGAGTCCCATTCGATGCTTCGTGAAGCCCAATTTGTCGATCTGCCGGCGATTGTTCATCTTTATCAGCAGCTTACTCAAGAGATGGCTGCATTGGCGCCGGATACTTACCGGCCCTTAACCACCGACAATCGGCAGTATTTTGCTGATTACCTGCAGAATGATCTGGCTCGCCTATTCGTCACGGAAAGTCAAGGCACACTTACCGGCTTTGCATTGGTCGTTTTAGCTCGAACCGGGGACAGCCCCGAATTCGTTCCACAACACTTTGCGCAGTTGATTGACTTGTTTGTCACGCCGGATCATCGTCATCACGGCCTAGCCAAAACCCTCATGACAGCGGTCGAGGCATTCGCTGCCAGTCATCAAGCCTCTTTTATTCAACTGAACGTCCTCAGCGGTAATCAAACCGCACGAGAAGTCTATGCCCGCGCCGGGTTTCAGCCAGTCAATTTAATCCTGCAAAAGCCGCTTAATTAGTTATTTCGCGTTGCCTGCAGCCGTAATTTGCCACGGCAGACACCGCACGCGTACCGAGTGACATTCATCCGTCGGCGCCGAACGAATTGCCGACCACACCTTGTGCATTGATAAACATAGTGTCGGCCGCTCATCGGCAGTGGCGGCGCAAACCGCGAGCCGCCAACTGCTGCCAGTAACTGTTTGAAGTCATGATCGCGATGTTGATAGCCGCGATGCTGGGCGAACAAATGGTAGTGCACCAATTCATGCTTGATGATGCCATCCGTGACATCAGATGGATAAAGCGCAAAAATTTTGGGGTTAAAATCCAGATTCATCGTCGCAGGATAAAACCGGCCGCCAGTAGTTCGCAAGCGCGCATTAAACACGGCTTGATGGTTGAACGGTTGGTGAAATGCGCTCATAGAAATGGCTTCCACACGTGCTTGTAATTCTTGGTTTGTCATTGTCTCATCGTTACCTCCGAGCCAATAGTGTACATCAGCACGTCACCAATTGCACTATTTGTATCAGGCTACCTTGCGAGACTATCCGATACCTGTTGAGTATGTTCATCTCACTATTCATCAGACTACAAAAAGGAACGGTTCAGACGTCCACCTGAACCGTTCCTTTTTTCTAACCATGAAACTTGCGCATTGACCAAGCAAATGAGCCATCACAATCAGATTTGCCTACCTTTTTCACACTCGCTTAATTGAAAAAGGCTAAGACATCGGCACGCTTCAATGCTGCTTTTCGTTTTTGATCGAAGTCTGCCACAATCTGGCCGGCATCTAGCACAATGAGCCGGTTGCCATAGCGTAACGCGTCTTCAACTTGATGGGTGATCATCAAACAGGTTAACTGTTGCTCCGAAACGATCGCATTCGTTAACGTCATAATTGCCTGACTGGTGTGGGGATCTAAGGCTGCTGTGTGTTCATCAAGCAACAGTAAATCCGGTTTGCGCATGGTGGCCATTAACAAGCTCAAGGCCTGCCGTTGTCCACCTGAAAGCTGCTCGGTTGGCTTATAAAGCGCCTCAGCCAGACCATTACCGGTTTTTGCGGCCAAAGCCTTTAGCTGGGCTTTTTGTGCATTCAGACCTCGGGAACGTAACCCTAGGCGCTGACCACGATGGCTGGCTAGTAATAAATTCTCAGCAACCGTCATTCGCGGGGCGGTTCCCATTTTCGGATCCTGGAAAACTCTGGCAATATGCCGAGCACGCTGCTCAGGACGGCGCCCGTTGAGTGTTTGGCCAGCCAAAGTGACCGTGCCGCCGCTAACTGGTAGATCACCGGTAATCGCATTGAATAAGGTCGATTTACCGGCACCATTATGACCCAAAACGGTGACGAATTCACCTGTTTTAACCGTCAGCGTCACATCTTGCAACAAGGTCTTGACTTGAGTTGCAACTGGCACATTAACCGTCACGTGATCCAATTTTAATTCAGCCATGGATCTGCACCCCTTTCTGCAACACACGTCGTAATCGTAATTGATGATCAATTTGCGGCACCATGATGGCAATGGCTAACACGACCGCCGAGATCAGTTTCAAATCATCGGCATTGAACCCTAGCGCCAAGACGACCAGCAAGACAAAGCGGTAAATAATGCTCCCTAGGATGACTGCCACCAACCGCTGCGACAAAGTCAACTCACCGAAAACAACTTCACCGATGATAATAGCAGCTAACCCGATAACAATGATCCCGATGCCCATGTTCACGTCCGCATAGCCATTATTTTGAGCGAGCAATCCACCTGCAAGCCCAACCAGCCCGTTGCCAACCATTAAGCCTAGAACCATCTGATGATCAGGATTAATTCCCAGACTCCGCGCCATATTCGGATTATCACCCGCCGCAATGAACCCTTGACCTAATTGGGTGTTCAGAAATAACATCAACAATCCTACGACGAGGACGACAACAATTAAACCAATAACCACGCTATTAAAGTAGGGCGGCAAGTCTTTTAAGAACGATCCTTGGAAAAGATTAGCCTGATGTAGCAAAGATAAATTGGCCCGCCCCATAATCCGTAAATTAATCGAAAATAAACCGGTCATGACCAGGATCCCGGCAAGTAGCACCGGAATTCGGCCTTTGGTAGTTAACAACCCCGTCACCAGCCCGGCAAGCATCCCTGCTACCGTTGCGAGCAAGGTTGCGATAATCGGGGAAATACCGTGAGTAATCGCACTGACGGCCACTGCTGCGCCAAAGGGAAATGTTCCTTCAACCGTCATATCTGGAAAGTCCAACACCCGAAATGTTAAAAAGAGACCTAGTCCGATTAAACCGTATAACAATCCTTGCCCAATTGCAGAAACCCCTAAACTCATTTGATCACCGTTCCTTTCGCCTCTGCCTGTTTCACTAACGAACTCGGCAATGTTATCCCCAACTGCTGCGCTTGCTTTTCATTTAAAATGAGTCGGCCGGTTTTTTCAAAGTGGATCGGCGTCGTGGCCGGTTTGGCTTTGCCTTTTAAAACATCCGCCAGCATATGCCCAGTTTCAACACCTAAATCAAACTGATTAAGTCCGATCGTTGCCACCCCGCCTTGTTTAACCATGGTATCCACAGTTGGAAAAATCGGAACCTTTCGTGCGTTAGCCGCTGCCACTAAAGTTTGCATGGCGCTCGCCACCGTATTATCGGTCGGCACAAAAACCGCATCCACCTGGCTTACCATTTTCGTTGCCACTTGGTTAAGATCGTTAGTTGAGCTAATCGCATACCGTTTGACCGTGAATCCTTCTTTGGGGCCTAGTTTAGCCACCATCTTGGCTTGGGTTTGTGCGGAATCATCACTGGAAGTTGCAATGACGCCAAGTGTTTTCGCATCAGGCATGATCTGACGGATAAGTTTCAATTGAGCTGCAATGGGTGCCTGATCGGAAACCCCGGTAATATTGCCGCCTGGTTTTTTAACATTTTTAACCAATTTTGCTGCGACTGGATCCGTAATTGCCCCCAAGATGATCGGCGTCTTTTGATTCACATTGGCTAGTGCTTGAGCTGCAGGCGTAGCAATACCGACTGTTGCAGCGGCATGTTCCTCAGTAAAGCGTTCTGACATTGACTTCAGATTACTCTGATCGTTTTCGGCATTTTGAAAATCAATCTTGATATTCTTGCCCGCCACGTAGCCTTTATCTTTCAATCCGGCGATAATGCCCTTATGAATCGCATCAAGCGCCGGGTGGGTCGTCAGCTGCAAAATGCCGACAGTCGGCTTTGTCTGCGTCTGTTGCGCAGTTGTGCCACTTTGAAAATAAGCAATACCCAAAAAGCCAAAGATGATGATCATAAATCCAAGCATTCGTTTCATTCGCTTGCCTCCATTTTAAATATTCCAATAGCTTTGGTGGTGTCGATCCTTTAATGTGATACCGACATATTCCGCGTGGTTAAAGCTACTTTGCGGTTAACCTTCCCTTTTTTGTATCAATAAAAATACCGCGACAGGTTCAGGCCGTCGCGGCAATAAAAAAACCGCATAGCCCCGTGATTGGGTATCTATGCGGACAATAAATCGGAAGCCAACATAGACACAACCTGCGCGTCTGGCAGGCTGCATCCGCAACCTACCTAAAGTTGGCTTTGCCAGTTCTTTAAGGTAAGCAATGCTGTCATGTGGGTTTCCTCCATTCGTTTATACTTGATGAGATGTTAGATTAAAGGTACATGAGTAAACATTTCATGTCAAGAAAAATCATTGCAAGATGAGCGAGATTTTTTGAATCTGCTTGGTAAATTTCTGAATCGTCTCATCCTGCGCCTTTTCTGAAGCATTAAAGGCGGGAACATCTACTTCTAAGTCAGGTTTTAAGCTGGCAGTCATTGCTTCACACGTTGCGGTAAAAGCCGCAAAGTCATGAACCAACGTACGATGCGGCCCAGCCAGTCGCGCCGGAACTGCCACTTGTTGCAACCGAGTTAATAACTTTTGGTACTGAGCGGTTCCTTCACGAAAAACGACCTGAGTATCCTCATAGGTCTCCCGATCATATTCAGCTAACTGATCCGCATCAATTGCTTTTCGCAACGGTTCGAACAATGGTGCCATTTTATCTTGATTAGCCTGAATCTGTTCCACCACATCATTAATGGTCGAACCATAATGCGCCAACTTCATTTGTTGCTTATTCATGAAAAGCACGAATCCTCTCTTAAGCACGTGGTTGTCATTGCTGACCTGCCACCTTTTTTATTTAGCCAAACGTCGGCGCCGGGCGCGTTCAAACACCTTCACGATTTCGACGATCACAATCATCGACACGCCCGCGCCAAGAACCGTTATCCACTGATGCCAATCAAGGGTGGTGACATGGAAAAGCCCGTTAAAGCCCGGAACCAGAATCGTCACTGCCAGCAACAGGAAGGATGCCAAAATAGCCCAGTTGAATGCTTTATTCCGGAATGCACCCACTGTAAACAGGCTTTGATGGATACTCTTAACGTTAAAAGCATGGAAGAGTTGGATCAAGCCTAAAGTTGCATAAGCCATGGTCAAAGCATCCGCATGCATCGCCGCTTCACCGCTATGGACCGGATAAGTGATAGCAATCCAGTAAACGCCCAATGTCAACAAGCCTTCAAGAATCCCTTGCCAAATCACGGCCGGACCCACGCCGCCAGAGAAGAAGTTGGATTTTCGCCCGCGCGGTTTTTGCTTCATAATCCCTGGCTCAGTCGGTTCCACCCCAAGTGCAATCGCCGGGAAGGTATCCGTCACCAGATTAATCCAAAGAATGTGAACCGGCGCTAAAATATCCCAGCCTAACATTGTCATCATGAACAAGGTCAAAACTTCACCAAGGTTAGCCGACAAGAGATATTGAATCGCCTTTTGAATGTTGGAAAAGACTTTTCGGCCTTCTTCAACTGCGACCACAATCGTTGCAAAATTGTCATCGGCCAACACCATGTCCGAAGCACCTTTTGAAACTTCTGTCCCGGTGATACCCATGCCAATACCGATATCAGCTGCTTTTAACGCAGGAGCATCGTTAACCCCATCGCCGGTCATGGCAACCACTTTGCCTTTTTTCTGCCAAGCATTCACAATTCGAACCTTATGCTCTGGTGCAACCCGTGCGTACACGCTGTATTTGCCGACATTCTTAGCAAATTCTTCATCGCTTTGTTGATCAAGTTCGGCACCGGTAATAACGGCAGCATCATCACCTTGATCAATAATGCCAAGACGAACCGCAATCGCTTCGGCCGTGTCGCGGTGATCACCGGTAATCATCATTGGCCGAATACCAGCCGATTTAGCTTCCGCAACCGCCGCTTGTGCTTCTGGCCGCTCCGGATCAATCATCCCGACGAGCCCCGCAAAGATCAGCTGTTGCTCAACGGTCTCTGAGTCAACGGTTTCAGGAACCGCATCAATCACCTTATAAGCCATCCCCAATACTCGCAAAGCCTGGGTCGCCATGTCCTTATTTGCTTTCAAAATGGCATCGCGTTCACTGTCAGACAGAGGCGCAACGTTATCGCCGGTGGCTAAATTCGTCACCCGCTTAAGCAATTCGTCCGGTGCGCCTTTCGTGGCAACCAGAATCTTGCCGTCCGGGCGGCGATGAAGCGTCGTCATCAATTTACGTTCGGAATCAAACGGTACTTCAGCAATCCGCGGTTCTGCAGCAAGTTCCTTAGTAAGATCAAAGGACTGGGTTTTACCATAAGCAACTAGCGCTGTTTCAGTCGGATCGCCTAATAATTGACCATCATCTTGAACCTGCGTATCGTTGGCAAAATTCATGATGGTCATCAAAGGATTGCCACCGTGGATACCTGCGCTGGCAGCGTTCAACTGGCCATCATAATAAACTTTTTCAACCGTCATTTTGTTTTGGGTCAGTGTTCCGGTTTTATCACTGGCAATGATGTCGGTACTACCCAAAGTCTCAACTGCTGGCAGTTTACGCACTAATGCATGCCGCTTTGCCATTTTTTGAGTGCCCAATGCCAAAATGATCGTGACAATAGCCGGCAACCCTTCCGGAATAGCGGCAACAGCCAGCGAAACCGCGGTCAGGAACATCTCCGGTAAACTGGCGGCATTACGCCAAATCCCGACTGCAAACACAATGACAGCAATAACAAGAATCATCACCGTCAGCGTCTTCCCAAGACTCTTAAGATTTTCTTGCAGCGGGGTGGTTGTTTCCTCGGCAGAATTAATCATACCGGCAATCCGGCCGACTTCGGTTTGCATCCCGGTTGCGACCACAACGCCAACCCCGCGGCCATAGGTGATGTTACTGTTCATGAAGGCCATGTTGGTCCGGTCACCAATACCAACATCCGCACCCGTCAATGGTTCGGTGGTCTTATCGACCGGCACACTTTCACCGGTCAGTGCGCTTTCTTCGATCTTTAAATTAGCACTTTCCACTAACCGTAAATCAGCAGGTACCACATCCCCAGCTTCCAGCAACACAATGTCACCTAAAACCAGCTGGCTGCTAGGGATCGTGAGTACTTGATCACCCCGGCGAACATGCGCGTTAGGAGTGGACATTTCTTTAAGCGCATCAATGGCCTCTTCAGCTTTGCTTTCTTGGAAAACACCAAAAACCGCGTTCAATAAGACGACCGCGAGAATAATACCCGCATCGGCCCATTCACTTAATAAGAACCCGGCAATCAAAGCAGCAGCTAACAGGACAATAATCATGAAGTCCTTAAACTGATCCAAAAAGCGCGCCAACATGCTCTTCTTTTCAGCCTGGGCGAGTTCATTTGGCCCATTTTCATTTAACCGAGTCTGAGCGGTTTCCTTAGATAGTCCAGTCAATTGCGTTTTTTCTTCTTGCAAAACTTCTTGACTGCTTAATGCATATGGCGGTTTCTTTGCCAAAATAGTGCCTCCTTCTTTCTTTGGGCCGGTAGCCAAAAAGAGACTTATGGCCTACCAGCAGTAGATCCATAAGTCTCACTATTTAAGACAACACCAGACATAGCCTTGTTGGTGACGTTGTCGCAGATATGCTCTGCTAGTTACTCCCCTATGTTGAGTAAAGTATATCAGGTCTAGGCAGGCTTACGCAAGTTCCTGAGTAGTGAGCGCGAACCGGCGCGGTTAGAAGTCGGAGTGTAAGTGGCCTTAAACGTGATGGCCCGGGTTTGGTCATTGCGTTTAAGGTCCTTACACTCCGACTTCTGCGCCGGTGAGCGCGTTATGGGCATAAAACAGGACAAAGCGGCCTTAAACGTGATGGCCCGGGTTTGGCCATTGCGTTTAAGGTCCTTACACGCAGACTTCTGCGCCGGTGAGCGCGTTATGGGCGTAGGCTAGAAAAAAGCGACCTCAGGCATGATTGCCGGACTTTATCACTGTGGCTAAGATCCTTTCAATTTTAATCAAGCTCACTCACCCCAACGTTTGAAATAAATGCACTGCCAGATCATGCAAATTTAGCGCATGTGAATTGTAATTACTTAACAGGATGATCGCATTTTGACCATCGTGACTGATTGCAGTCGATGCCATTTGACCAGCGACAACGCCATGAGTTGAATAAAAATCTTGATGATTATAGATGCCGGCTGTATAAACGCCATCGTCACGGTTGCGCAACGTCTTCAAAGTGGACAAAGTGATCACTTTGCCGCTGTCTATCCCGCGCAATAGCCGATAAAGATCACCCGTCGTCGTATACATGTTGCCGGTACCGAGCTCGCGGTTATACCATAACTCCGGTTCGCCGATAAAAGTCTGATAAGGATTGGTGACGGGACCTGTATACGTCAAAGAACGGTTTGAATCTGTCAGCATCGCCGGTAAAAAGCCGGTGTGCTTGAGCTTTAGGCGTTCAATAATATCGTTTTTTACTTGTTGTTCATAGGATCGCCCAGCGACTTTCTCGATCACACCGGCTAGTAAAAGATAGTTCACCGGTTGATAGGCATAGTTTTGTTGTGGCAAATAGGTCATGTTGGCAATGGCCCAACGGATAATATCCATATCACCCATCACGGCAGGTTGATACTTCTTAAGGGCAAAACCGCTGCGCATGTCAATCATCATCCGCAATGTTACTTGATCGCCAGTTTGGATGCCTGACAAATACTTGCTAACCGGATCGTCTAATCGTAACTTGCCAGCTTCAACCAGCTGCATCACGGCAACTGCGGTAATCGCTTTTTGAATCGAGCCAATTTGAAACAAAGTCGTCGGTCCATTAAGCCGCTGCGATGCTTGATCGGCGTAACCCACACCACCGTTGAAGATGACCTTACCATGTTGAATCACCAAGGCACTGCCGATAAATTTGTCATTGGTCAAGGCCTCTGAAAAAGATTGGCCGGCTTTGGTTTCAACCGAACGATCCAATTTTTCGTCAAATAACGCTGCTTGTGTCTTGGCCGTATCTTTGCGCGTTACTTTTTCACGATACTTTGATGGCTTGACCCGTGCCTGACGTTGTGAAGCTGAATGATCTTGCTGCCAGCCAAGAACAGTCCCACCTAATAGCAATGCTGCCAACCCCAAAACAACGCCTACCCAAATCATTTTTCGACGATGCAACACGTTTTCATCCTCCCATTTATTGCTCATCAAAGATACCTTAAAAGCAGACAAAAAAACAGCCACGACCCTCAATAAAAGCAAAAATTTCATTGAAGTTAGCTGTTTTTTGGGTTATTTCCAAAATGTATCGAAAACAGTGATTGGCAAATGTCGTTTGTGAGCAGTCTTCTGGTACCAACGCTCGATGGTTTCAGCAGCTTGGTCGCTAACTTGTTTGCCTTCAAGATAGTCATCAATATCGTGATACTTAACCCCAAGCGCCACTTCATCTGGCAAGGCCGGGCGATTGTCTTCAAGGTCGGCTGTTGGCGCCTTTTGATACAAATGAGCAGGTGCTCCTAACGCCTTCAACAATGCCGCGCCTTGCCGTTTGTCTAACCGGTAAAGTGGGGTCAGGTCCGCACCGCCATCGCCAAACTTGGTATAAAAACCAGTGACGGCCTCAGCTGCATGATCTGTTCCGATCACGGCCCCTGCCATGTTGCCGGCAATCGCATACTGAGCAATCATGCGCATCCGGGCTTTAATATTGCCCTTGTTGAAATCAGAAATAGCCGCACCATTGGCTTCAACAGCACTTACCATCGCATCAACACTTGGTTTGATATTAACCCGTTTAACCACATCGGCTTGCATAAACTCGATGGCCGCCATCGCATCCGCTTCATCAGCTTGTTCACCATAAGGCAGGCGCACTGCTACAAACTGATAAGTATCGTCACCGGTTTCTGCCCGCATCTCCTGCATCGCCTTTTCGGTTAACGTTCCGGCAAGCGTCGAATCCTGCCCACCGGAAATGCCAAGGACATAAGTTTTTAAAAAGGTATTCTTCTTGAGATAGGCTTTTAAAAAATCGATACTCCGGCGAATCTCTTTTTCCGGATCAATCGTTGGCTTGACACCTAATGCTTTAATAATTTCTGCTTGTAATGGACGCATTATTTCACTCCTTTAATCATATCAAGAAATAGACTTTGCGCGAGATCCCGCGTTATCTGACCGGCATTAGCCATGAGAACCACTGCATTCTGCCCGCTACTATCCATCACCGTTGCCGCCGAGTGTGCTGCCACAACGCCATGCGTCAATGTGTAGCTGCCAAAATTATAAACCCCGGCTGTATATTGACCTTGACTTAAATCGCGTAATTGCATGACGGCGGATCGACTAATAATTTTACCTTGGTTAATTCCGGCCATAATCTGATATAAGTCACCGGCACTAGCATAAATATTACCGGTGCCCAACTCGCGGTTATAACTCAACGCTGGCTCGATATAACGCTTCGAATACGGATCAGCCTTGGGACCATTATAGCCAAAAGCCTGATTTTGTTCACGATATAATTCAGGCATGAATCCTGAATGAGTCAAGGCTAGCCGCTTGAAAATTTCCTGTTGAATCAAATCAGCATATAAGCGGCCGGTAACTTTTTCAATGACACCCGCTAATAACACAAAATTAACCGGTTGATAATCATACCGAGGTGTTTCGTAATTCAAGTTGGCAATTGACCAGCGAACAATGCCGGCATCGGAAAGTTTTGCCGGTTGCGCACGAGGTAGCGTTAGCCCGCTGCGCATATCCAGCATCATTCGCAATGTCACCTTCTTGCCAGTACGAATCCCGGTAAAATAGTGACCGATCGGATCGGATAGTCGCACCTTGCCTTGTTCAACCAGTTTCATCAAAAGCACTGCCGTCAGCCCTTTTTGAATTGAGCCAATTTGATACAGTGTTTCGGGACCGTTTAAACGCCCCGAGGTTGCATCCGCATAACCCAGACCGGTATTAAGTATGACCTTACCCTTGCGCATCATCAAAACCGTCCCGCTAAAATGCGCCGCCTGCAATTTTGCCAATAGCGGCTTGGCATCCGGCGCGTCAACCGGCTGCATCAATTTATTAGTGGTACCGGTATCGGCTTTTGCCTGGTTTTGCAGCCGCTGCTCAATTGCGCGATGGCGATTCAGTTCGGTTTCATATTGACGCCGCGCACGCTCTTCCTTGGCGGCTATCTGCGGACGAACATACAAATAATCATAACTGCCATAAATCGCAATGCCGGCGATGACCCCAATAACAAGGCCTAACAACAGCCACCGGCCCCAACGCCGCTTTTTTGTCTGTCTCACGCTATTTCCTCGATTATTCTTCGCGATCGGCCACTGCAGACTTCACTTTTTTAATCAAATCCATCTTGTTATCCCAAACCCGCTGCGATAGATCAACCGGATAATCTTGTGGATTCAAAATTCGCCGATACTCATCCCACAGCGCGTTGGTACTGCGTGTTGCATAAGCTTGAACTTCGGCTAGCGGCGGGGTTTGATAAACCTGCTTCCCCTGATCATAAATAAGTTGAAGTAACGGCTTGGCCTCGAAATTCTTAACCGTCTTATTGATATATGGAAAATTCGGATGAAACATATACAAACTACGCTCTGGATCAATCACTTCGTCTGCCAGTGCTACATAATCACCTTCAGACTTGCCATCATCACGCCGCGTAATTCGCCAGACTTGTTTTTTGCCAGGCGTCGAAACTTTTTCTGCATTATTAGACAGTTTGATCGTATCGTGCATCTGCCCAGTGCTGTCTTCAATCGATACCAGCTTAAACACAGCACCCAACGCTGGTTGATCATAAGCCGTAATGAGGCGAGTTCCGACTCCCCAAATGTCGATTTTGGCGCCTTGCATCTTCAGATTTTGGATGGTGTTTTCATCAAGGTCGTTTGAAGCGTATATTTTGGCAGAAGTATAACCGGCATCATCTAACTGCTGCCGAACACGCTTGGAAATAAACGCCATATCCCCACTGTCGATGCGCACGCCGAGAAAATTGATTCGATCTTTAAACTCATTAGCGACTTTGATCGCAGCAGGCACGCCTGATCGTAACGTATCATAAGTGTCAACTAAAAAGACCACGTCGCGATTACTTTCGGCATAAGCCTTAAAAGCCTCATAGTCGTTGCCATATGCCTGAACTAAAGAATGGGCATGAGTGCCAATGATCGGAATGCCAAATTCCTTACCCGCCAAGACATTGCTCGTGGCATTAAACCCACCAATATACGCCGCCCGTGTACCCCACAAAGCTGCCGCTGTCTCCTGTGCCCGCCGCGTCCCGAATTCCATGAGCGGATCAGCGCCAGCCACACTACGAATCCGCGCTGCTTTCGTTGCCACAAGCGTTTGATAATTAATCATATTCAAAACCGCGGTCTCGACCAACTGCGCCTGTGCCAGCGGACCTTCAATCTGCCAAATCGGCTCATTATTAAAAACCAAATCGCCTTCCAGCGCCGAACGAACGGTACAGGTAAATTCAAAATGACGTAAATAATCAATAAACGCATCCGAATAATTGGTCTGAGACTGAAGATAAGCCAAGTCGGATTCGGAGAACTTGAGATGATTCAAGTAATCAATCACATGCTCTAACCCGGCAAAAACCGCAAATCCCGAACCAAAAGGCAACTCACGAAAGAAAACTTCAAAAACAGCATGACGTTCACTGATTCCACGTTCAAAAAAAGTGTTCATCATATTCAATTCATAAAAATCGGTGTGGAGTGTCAATCCTTCACCCAATTGTGTGGTCATCATCTTTCCCCTTCCAGAGACATCCTAATAGGAGCTATCGTTAAGCATTGAGCATTTAATTTAATAATATAGCTATTGATTATATACTAAGTAGGCATTAATTGCAGAGCGTGAACCCGGCCCTGAGCGCGAACCGGCGCGGTTAGAAACCGGAGTGTAAGTGGCCTTAAGCGTGATGGCCGGGCTTTGGCCATTGCGCTTAAGGCCCTTACACGCAGGTTTCTGCGCCGGTGAGCGCGTTATGGGCGTAAGCTAGAACACAAGTGGCTTCAGGCGTGAGGGCCCGCTTTTGGCCATTGCGTCTGAGGTCATTACACGCAGATCTCTGCGCCGGCGAACGCGCTTTGGAGTAGGCCAACCCACCAACCTATAGGATCCTTACACACGAGCTCAGAGTTTTGCAAAGTCATTTCAGCAAATAACTTTTCCTTCCACCCCAACCCCAAAAAGCCAGAAAACAAAATCACTTCTGCTTTCTGACCTTAGACCAATTCATTACTTTAACGCTCTAAATAAAATTCAAACCGTTCGCCAACATACTGAGTACGTACATATTCAAACGGTGTTCCATCCTTGAGAAATGAAACTTGACGCAGCCGTAAAATGGCATCGCCGCGTTTGATGGCTAAGTATTCAGAAATTCGTTCGCTAGCCAACATCGCACTGACCGTTTGTTGTGCGCCGCCAAGAACATAACCGCCTTTTTTCTCCAGTGTGTGGTAAAAGCTGGCTGTCATTTCTTTTTTGGTAAAACCTTTCACAAGATCGTAAGGCACCGCTGCGGTTTCGAAACTGATCGGTACCTTATCGGCATAACGAATTCGTTCCATCCGCAGTACCTGTTCAGCAGGCGCAAGTTTTAGCTTCTCCACTTCGGAACTTGTCGGTTGGGCGACATGATACGAGACCGTTTTACTGGAAGGCACCTTGCCTTGAGCCTGCATCAGATCCGTAAAGCTAGTCACACCGGACATTTTTTCCTGGACCTTTTGATTGGCCACATACGTCCCTGAACCAACCCGCCGTTCCAGAATGCCTTCATCCACCAGCGTTTGAATGGCTTGCCGCAGTGTCATCCGCGACACCTTAAACGTGACGGCTAAATCGCGTTCAGACGGAATTCGATCGCCTACCCGCCATTTACCGGCTTCGATATCAGCACGAATGGCGTTATGAATTTGAATATAAACTGGCACATCCATCCTCATCACCTCCTCTTTTTATGGTTTAAGCTTCCGTATCGTGTTTCTCACCATAACTGTAGGTCGCGATCAAATCATGATTGCGATCCAACATATTAATATCTGCATCTTTACCAACTTCAAGTGTTCCCTTTGAAGTGAGATTAAATTCACGGGCTTGATTGACAGAGGACATTTCAACTGCATCGAATAAGGAAGCGTCCATGAAGCTCATAGCATTTTTAAACGCATCCTTATACATCAAAACGGAACCGGCAAGTGTCCCATCGGCTAAGCGAGCCTGCTTATCCTTAACATAAACAGTTTGGCCGCCTAATTCACTCTTACCTTCTGGCATACCCTTACTACGCATGGAGTCCGTTACCAGTTCGATGCGTTCCGGTCCTTTTTGATCAAAAGCGAGCCGTAACATGTCCGGAACAATGTGGAAGCCGTCGCAAATGAGTTCACAATACATGTTATCTTCCAACATCGCATGGCCGGTAACGCCGGGTTCACGATGCCGCAAACCACGCTGGGCATTGTACAAATGAGTGACGTGGGTCGCCTTACTTGCCAGCATTTGTTCCCGCGTCGCATTGCTGTGCCCTACTGATGGCACAATGTTATGCGCCAAAAGGTAGTCTTCGAATTCACGCGAGCCTTCATCTTCAGGTGCATACGTAATCAGCTTAACCAATCCGCCAGACAGTTCCTGCCATTGTTTGACAAGATCAATATTAGGATTCTTAATATATTCTTCTGGTTGTGCCCCTTTGAAGACCTTACTGATGAACGGACCTTCCAAATGAACGCCTTGAATAATGCGATTGCGTTCCGCTGCCTGTTTGACCCCACGCATCGCCTTATCAATGTTTTCAGTCGATTGCGTCATGGTGGTGGCAAAAAGGGTGGTGACCCCTTCATGAGTCATCATTTTAGTTGCCATTTGATCGATCTGATCAGCATCGCCATCCATGGCATCAAACCCATAGCCGCCGTGTGCGTGAACATCAATGAATCCTGGTATCAAAGTTTTGCCTTGAACGTCAACGACCTGTTCGCCAGCCTGTGCTTGATAATCAAACATATCGCCGACTGCCAAAATCTTGTCATCAAAGCGGATGTACCCGTCTTCAATCCGTTCTAATCCTGTATAAATCGTTGCATGTTTCAATACCGTAACCGTCACAATACCACTCCTAATTATTTAAAGTCCCGAATATCACCAATTAGTATAACCGGTATAGACCAGACTTGCAAGTTGGCTAACCGGTCGTCCACCTTGATCAACCGTGACGATCTTTGGCAATCGTTGCATCAACGCCTTTGACAACCGCAGTCATGAGTCCAGCCTCTTCCATCGCCAACAACCCGGCAACTGTGGTACCACCCGGACTAGACACTTGATCGATCAAATCAAAGGGCGATTGATCGCTGGCGAGAACATTTTTGGCACTGCCCATCACCGCCTGAGCAACGATAGCCGTTGCCTGATCCTTCTCCAGACCATATTTGACCCCCGCGCGCGCCAGGCTATCAATAAACAAATAGATAAACGCCGGAGATGAACCAGCTAAAGCGACAAACGTTGAAAACTGTTCCTCAGGCAAGGACATGGTCTTTCCTAAGACATTCAACAAATCCAAAAGGCCATCTAATTGACCAGCCACCGCATCGTTAGCCGCATAAGCAATCATCCCGGCATTAATCGCAACATTAACATTCGGCATAATCCGCAAAACCGGTTGATCGTGACTGCCTAATGCCTCCTCGAGTGTCGCCACGGAAACACCGGTTAGCATCGAGACAACCGGAACATGCCGTTTTTTTAACGTTGATCCAATCGCTTGTAAAATCGGTTCGCCTAATTTTGGCGATACTGCCAGAAAAACGATATCTGCAGTCTCCGCAACTGCCTGATTACTGGCCAATGCTTTTGCACCGATTTTGGCGGCATATGGTTCATAATGAAGCGGCTGGCCGCCATGTAAGACAATATCTGTTGGTGCAACTGCCTTTTTAGCCAATAAACCACTTATCATTGCCCGCGCCATATTACCGGCACCGATAAATCCAATTGTCATTCTTATTCTCCTTTAGCCATCTGCGGTTGTGCTTGATGGGCGTCAAACCAATCCACAATTGCCTGCAATCGTGCCACTCGCAAATTCGGCAACCCGCTGCGGGACAAATCATGATTTGACTTTGGGAAACGCATGAACTTGGTTTCAACACCATGCAGTTTCAGGCCAATGTAGAACTCTTCGCCTTGGCCGATGGGGCAGCGTTCATCATTTTCACTGTGCATCACAAGCGTCGGTGTTCTGGCATGATCAATGTGAGCTAATGGTGAAAAATCCCAAAGCCCTTGCACATCTGACAAATCGCCAGTCCACTTTCCTTCTAGTTCCCACGGTGTAAAGTAATAACCGATGTCACTGGTACCATACATACTCAGCCAATTGGAAATCGAACGCTGGGTTACCGCTGCTTTAAAACGATGCGTATGGGTCACAATCCAGTTAGTCATAAACCCGCCATAAGAACCGCCAGTGACAAATAGACGTTGCGGATCAATTGTTGTATCGAGCTTTAGCGCTTCATCAACCGCAGCCAAGCAATCTTCATAATCGCCTTGCCCGTAATGTTTAATGACAGCGGCCGTAAATGCCTCGCCGTAACCTAACCCTCCACGCGGATTCGGACAAATCACGCCATAGCCTTTTGCTGCCAAATATTGCATTTCATGGAAAAAGGTATAGCCATATCCGACTGCCGGGCCGCCATGGACATACAAAATTGCCGGATGCGAGGATGACGCCTGTTGCGGTGGAAAATACCAGCCCTCAATCTCAAAACCGTCTCGTTGAAAATTAAACGTTTGAGGCGTAACCAAGCCCAAGTGACGTGTTACCTGACGATTCGGGTCATACAGAACCTGCTCTTCTTCCGATGCCAAATCAAAATAAACCAGCCGACTCGGAATGGTCATCGTACTCTCAGTGAAAACCACCCCACGATGATCTGGTGTCAATGCAAAGTCCGTCACATGACGCCGACCATCAATCAAAGGCGTCAACCGCTCGTCAGGCCCGCCAGCATACAGACTCATTTTGCCATGATCGAAACCACGAGCCAGATAATAATCTGCCGTCACAAAATCGGCCACTTTACCGGACAGATCCTGCTGAAAATCACTATTAACATAACCGGGAATGTCAAAATCTACATCATCGGCAACGTCTTGCAATTCATGATTGGTTAAATCATAGTGCCACAGATGATCCTGCGAGACATTTGGCAAATGATTATCCGATCCCACCAACAGCAGCTGCTGCCCATCAGCCGAAAACGCCTCCGGAGACAGTGCCGCTTGTGGTAAATGTTCATTGACCATTGTGATTTTTTGACTCGTCAAATCGAACAAATAAGTCGCCTGACTAAAATCATTAGGATCATCCGGTAACCGCTCGGCTGCAAAAGCAATTTTTTGTCCATCAGGCGAAATCGCTCCCAAGTCAAAATCATGTTGCCGTTTCATAACCAGGTGGCTGGTTTTTTGCCGCCGTTGCTGTATTCGCAGTTCATAAGTAACATTTTCCTTTAGCAAACCAACACCATTCAGCTTATACGGGGCGCGAGTGACCGTTACCGGTTGCGGCTTTTTCGCGTCCGACTCTGATGATTGCGGTTTAGCGCCTACCGTTGTCTGCAGCAAGAGTGCCTTGCTGTCAGGTTGCCAGCCAAAATTGGTCACGCCTTCCTTTTCATTGGAAAACTGCTGCGCGCCACCCCCGTCAATCCGCTGAAGGAAGACTTGCGTTGTTTTGTCAGCTGCCTGACTAAGAAAAGCCAGCCATTGCTGATCCGGACTGACTTGCGGATGACGATCGTGCTTCTGATCAAACCCGTAAGTCGTTTTTTGGCCGCGGCGATTGACCAAATAAATGCGTTGATAATAAGTATTATCTTCTTCTGAAATTCGATTCTCCTGAACAAAAAAACCGCGATTTGTTGCAATTGGATACGACAGCGATACCAATTTAAAAAGATCCGTTGCTGCAATTGCCATACACTCACACCCTTCTTTGTCATGCTTTAAGCGTAGCGGTTGGGCTATACCATGTCAATCAACTGGACCGCTGAATTTAAAAATGAATCAAATATTTAAAAATCATCGACAGGTATAGCCAGCAAAACAGCCGACAAATGAGACAAAACGTCTCACTTGCCGGCTGTCAGTTTCCGAAAATCAACTTTCTATGATGAGGTTTCCCTATCATTCATAACTGCGACTTCTTGAGCTTAAGAACCTTGATCTCAACGCCTAATGTGATGCTTTCTTTTTGGCGAACCACAATCCTGAGAACAGACTCAGCAACGCACCTAGAATCACCATCCACAGAGATTGTTGCTCCTCTGTTTTCGGAAGGTTGCCTTCTGTTGAGGTGATAACTTTTGTTTTAGGTGCTGCAGGCTTCTCAGGTGCCTTAGTCGTTGGCAAAGGTGTTGCTTTGGTGACCTTTTGTCCCTTGCCGGCACGATGTTGGTCGTTAATTGCCTTAATGCCAGCTACTTTGGCTTGGTTCACCGCATCAGCGTTACCAGCTGCGTCAATCGCTTTCTTTGCTTTATCAGCTTCTGCGGCAACTGCTTGCTTTTGCGCTGCCTTTTCTGCATCAGTCAATGTTGGATCTTGATCAATTGCCTTGATGACTTTAGCAGCTTCGTCGTCAATTGCCTTTTTGGCCGCATCTTTTTGCGCCGCGATGGTTTGACCGGAGCGGTGCTGGGCATCAATTGCCTTGATACCAGCTGCTTTGGCTTTGTCTACTGCATCGGCACCTTTTGCCGCATCAATGGCTTTTTTCGCTTTGTCAGCTTCTGTTGCAACTGCTTGCTTTTGCGCCGTTTTTTCTGCGTCAGTCAATGTTGGATCTTGATCAATTGCCTTGATGACTTTAGCAGCTTCTTCATCAATGGCTTTCTTAGCGTCATCTTTACGGGTTGCAACTGCTTGTCCTGACTGGTGTTGCGCATCAATTGCCTTGATACCGGCGTCTTTGGCTTTATCGACTGCATCGGCACTGCCAGCTGCATCAATCGCTTTCTTCGCTTTGTCAGCTTCTGTTACAACGCCTTGTTTCTGAGCCTTCTTTTCAGCATCAGTCAATGACGAATCATGATCAATTGCTTCGGTCACTTTAGCAGCTTCGTCGTCGATTGCTTTCTTTGCATCGTCTTTACGTGTTGCAACTGCTTGTCCTGACTGATGTTGCGCATCAATCGCTTTGATGCCTTCGTCTTTGGCGGTCGTAACCTCCTCGATATTTTTAGCCTGATCAATTGCCTGTTTTGCTTTACCGGCTTCTGTCGTCACTGCTTCTTTTTGCTGTTTCTTGGCAGTAGCGGTCAGAGTCGGGTCCTGATCAATTTCACCTTGAACTTTGGTAGCTTCAGCATCAATCGCTTTCTTGGCTTCGTCTTTGCTTAAGTCAAAAGCTTTACCAGAGACGTGTTGAGCATCAATGGCCTTAATACCGGCATTTTTTGCTTGGTCAACCGCTGAAGCATTAGCAGCAGTATCAATCGCCGCTTTGGCCTTTGTTGCTTCGTCTGCAACGGCTTGTTTTTGACGCTTCTTTTCTGTTGCCGTCAGTGTTGGATCCTGCTCAATAGCTTGGCCTACCTTTGCAGCTTCGGCATCAATGGCTTTTTTCGCAGCAGCCTTACGATCGGTGAGCGCTTGGCCGGACTGGTGCTGCGCGTCAATGATCTGAATGCCTTTGGTCACTGCTTGATCAACGCCATCAGCATTGTCGGCAGTATCAATCGCCTGCTTAGCTTTCTTGGCCTCGTCAGCAACAGCTTGCTTCTGAGTGCCCTTTTCGCTGTCCGTCAACGTTACATCATGATCAATGGCTTCGCTTACTTTAGCAGCTTCTTCATCAATGGCTTTCTTAGCAGCATCTTTCCGGATTGCTAGTGCTTGCCCGGATTTGTGTTGCTGGTCGATCGCCTTGATGCCAGCCTTTTGTGCCTGGTCAACGGCATCAGCATCACCGGCTGCATCAATTGCCTTCTTGGCCTTGTCAGCTTCAGCGATGACGGCCTGCTTTTGTGTTGCCTTTTCAGCATCGGTCAGTGTTGGGTCATGATCGATCGCATCAGTTATCTTAGCAACTTCTCCATCAATAGCTTTCTTAGCGTCATCTTTACGAGTATCGATGCTTTGTCCTGACTTGTGTTGTTCGTCAATTGCCTTGATACCAGCAGATTTTGCCTGATCAATAGCATCCGCATTTCCAGCTGCATCAATCGCTTTTTTAGCTTTATCAGCCTCATCAGCAACTGCCTGCTTCTGCGCTTCTTTTTGAGCAGCCGTCAAAGTGGCGTCGTGATCAATTGCATCAGTAACTTTACCGGCTTCAGCATCAATGGCCTTTTTGGCATCTTCTTTTCGTGCATCAACTGTTTGTCCTGACTTGTGTTGCTCATCGATAGCCTTGATGCCGGCTGTTTTTGCCTGATCTACAGCATCCGCATCGCCTGCAGCGTCAATTGCTTTTTTAGCTTTATCGGCTTCAGTTGCTACCGCTTGCTTTTGTGCTTCTTTTTGGGCAGCGGTCAGAGTTGGATCCTGGTCAATCGCTTTAATCACCTTAGCCGCTTCTTCATCAATCGCTTGCTTAGCGTCATCATGACGGCTATCAATGGTTTTACCGGCTTTGTGCTGAGCATCGATGGCTTGAATCCCGGCTGTCTTTGCTTGATCTACAGCATCGGCATCCCCGGCAGCATCAATGGCTTGCTTAGCTTTGTCGGCTTCTGTCGCAACCCCTTGTTTCTGGGCAGCTTTTTGGGCTTTGGTCAACGTGTTATCCTGATCAATCGCTGCCGTCACCTTGGCTGCTTCAGCATCAATGACCTGCTTGGCATCGGCTTTACGATCGTCAAGAGCTTGCCCGGAGTGATGTTGGGCGTCAATCGCTTTGATCCCGTCAGTCTTGGCCTGGTCGACTGCATCAGCCTGCTTAGCCGCATCAATCGCTTTTTTGGCTTTAGTTGCTTCATCCGTAACCGCCTGTTTCTGGCTTGCCTTTTCATTCGCGGTTAAGGTGGCATCGTGATCAATAGCAGCTGTTTCTTTTGCCGCTTCGGCATCAATGGCAGTTTTAGCATCACGCTTCCGATCTGCGAGTGCCTGACTGGATTGATGCTGAGCGTCGATTGCTTTGATCCCATCACTTTCAGCTTGCTTGATACCATCAGCATTGCCAGCTGCATCGATAGTCTTTTTGGCTTTGTCTGCTTCAGCGATCACAGCCTGCTTCTGGTCAGCTTTTTGCGTTGCCGTTAACGTCACATCTTGATCGATCGCCTTACTTACTTTGGCCGCTTCAGCATCAATGGCCTGTTTTGCTTGCTGCTTTTGCTTGTCAAGTGCCGTTGCGGACTGGTGTTGCGCGTCAATAGCTTCAATACCATCAATTGTTGCTTGAATCACCGCATCGGCGTCAGAGGCTTGGTCAATGGCCGCTTTTGCTTTCGTTGCTTCATCTGCCACTGCCTGCTTTTGTGTAGCCTTTTGGTCGGCTGTCAAAGTGACATCCTGATCAATTGCTTCACTAACCTTGGCTGCTTCGGCATCAATTGTTTGTTTGGCCGCCGCCTTTTGCTTATCCAATGCTATACCAGTTTGGTATTGGGCATCGATGGTTTTAATCCCGTCAGCCAGAGCTTGGTCAATCGCATCGGCCACTAACGTAGCATCAATAGCAGCTTTAGCTTTAGTTGCCGCATCTGTGACTGCTTGCTTCTGTGCCTTTTTTTCAGCGGCGGTTAAAGTTGGATCTTGGTCAATCGCTTTGGTTACTTTTGCGGCTTCAGCATCAATAGCCTGCTTGGCGTCATTTTGGCGCGCTTTAATTGCCTGCCCAGACTGGTGCTGAGCGTCAATCGCTTTGATGCCGTCTGTTTTAGCTTTGTCGACGGCGTCAGCATTTTGCCCTTTGTCGATCGCTTGCTTCGCGTTATCGGCTTCGGTTGCAACTGCCTGTTTTTGCGCCGCTTTTTCTGTCGCTGTGAGGGTTTCATCTTGATCAATGTTGCCCGTTACTTTAGCCGCTTCGGCATCAATGGCTTGCTTAGCAGCGGCTTTACGATCGGCAACTGCTTGGCCAGCGTGATGTTGGGCGTCAATCGCTCTGATCCCGTCATTCTTGGCCTGGTCGACTGCATCAGCCTGCTTAGCCGCATCAATCGCTTCTTTGGCTTTAGTCGCTTCATCGGCAACCGCCTGTTTTTGGCTTGCCTTTTCATTCGCGGTTAAAGTTGCATCCTGATCAATGGCAGCTGTTTCTTTTGCCGCCTCGGCATCAATCGCCTGTTTGGCATCACGCTTCCGATCTGCGAGTGCCTGACCGGATTGATGCTGGTCATAAATTGCTTTAACTCCCGCATTTTTAGCTTGATCGACCGCGTCAGCATTGCCAGCCGCATCAATGGCTTGATTGGCTTTAGTGACTTCCACGGTAATCGCCTGTCTTTGCACTGCTTTCTGGGTCGCAGTCAGCGTCACATCCTGACCAATCGCAGCCTGCACCTTATCAGCGGTTTCCGCAATTAGCTTTTTGGCTGCTTCTTTGCGTTCGTTCAACGCCAACCCGGCTTGGTGTTGGGCATCAATCGCCTTGATACCATCCGCTTTGGCTTGGTCCACCGCATCGGCATTCTTGGCAGCATCAATAGCAGCCTTAGCTTGCGTTGCTGCATCAGCGACTGCTTGCTGTTGCGTTAGTTTTTCCGCTTGCGTCAAGGTCACATCTTGGCCAATAGCTGCAATGACTTTAACTGCTTCCGCATCAATCGCCTTTTTGGCATCTTGTTTGCGAGTGTCTAAAAGCGTGCCGCTTTGATGGACGGCATCAATGGCTTGGATGCCTGATGCTTTAGCCTGATCAACGGTGTCCGCATTTTTAGCTGCGTCAATCGCTGTCTTGGCTTTGACTGCTTCATCCGTAACTTTTTGCTTCTGAGTGGCTTTCTCAGCGCTGGTTAACGTGACATCTTGGTCAATGGCGTCATTAATTTTAGCAGCTTCGGCATCAATGGCTTTTTTAGCATCAACTTTGCGCGTATCTAAAAGTGCACCTGATTGATGCCCATCGTCAATGGCTTGAATGCCTGCTTTTTCAGCCTGAATAACACCATCGGCATCCTGCGCTTTGGCGATGGTATCTTTAGCCTTGGTTGCTTCAGCAGCAAAGGTCTGCTTTTGGGCCGCCTTTTCTTGGCTCGTTAAAGTAGGATCTTGATCAATCGCTTCGCCAACTTTGGCAGCTTCAGCGTCAATGGCCGCTTGTGCATCAGTTTTACGCTTAGCTAAATCCATTCCCAGCCGATGTTGCGCATCGATGGCTTTAATCCCATCTGCTTGCGCTTTGGCGATTTCATCAGCATTCCGCGCCGAATCAATTGCGGTCTTGGCTTTAGCAGTTTCATCGGCAACGCCTTGCTTTTGCGCCTTTTTTTCAGCACTGGTCAAAGTCGGATCTTGCTCAATTGCCGTTAAAACTTTGGCGGCTTCCTTGTCAATTGCCTGCTTAGCCTTGGTTTTCTGGGTATCTAAATCTGCACCAATTTGATGTTTCGCATCAATGGCTTTAATCCCATCAGCTTGGGCCTGAAGAATGGCATCTGCGTTTTGAGCCTGGTCAATCGCTGCTTTGGCTTTAGCCGCTTCGTCAGCTACTGCCTGCTTCTGGGCGTCCTTTTCGGTACTGGTTAGCGTGTCATCTTGGTTGATGGCATCGGTTATTTTGGCCGCTTCGGCATCGATCGCTTGTTTAGCACTATCTTTGCGGGTCGCCAAATCGGTACCTGCCTGATGTTGGGCATCAATTGCCTTGATGCCATCATCTTTCGCTTGGATCACCCCATCAATGGTCTTCGCTTGATCAATGGCAGTCTTAGCTTTGGTCGCTTCATCACCAACGCCTTGCTTCTGGGCCGTCTTGTCTTTGGCCGTCAGAGTCGGGTCTTGATCAATAGCATCCTTGACTTTGGCCGCTTCGGCATCAATTGCGTCTTTAGCTTGAGCTTTACGCGTATCGAAGTCAGCGCCTTGCTTGTGTTGGGCATCAATTGCTTTAATCCCATCATCTTTAGCTTTATCGATGGCTTCAATCGTTTGGGCCTGATCAATCGCCGTCTTGGCTTTCGCGGCTTCATCAGCAACTCCTTGCTTTTGGGCCGCTTTTTCGCTAGTAGCTAAGGTTGAATCCTGCTCAATCTCAGCAGTCACTTTAGCCGCTTCGGCATCAATCGCCTGCTTAGCTTCTTCTCGGCGCACGTTGAGTCCGGTTCCAGGCTGATGTTGGGCATCGATTGCTGCAATGCCGGCATCTCGCGCCTGCTGAACCCCTGTTTCGGTTTGCGCTTGGTCGATTGCCGCCTTGGCCTTGGTTGCTTCGGCTGCAACGCCATCTTTTTGCTTTGCCTTTTCCGTTGCCGTTAAAGTCGGATCCTGCTCAATTTCAGCGCTGACTTTGGCGGCTTCGGCATCAATATCTCGTTTAGCCTGTTCCTTATGCGCGTTTAAAACGATTTCCTGAATGAGCTTGTCAAAGTCCTCGTCAACCGTGATTGGGTCGACTTTTTCTTTAACTTCTTCTTGAACCGGTTTAGGATCCTTGGCCGTGTCATCAATCGCCTTTTTCTTCATGGCTTCTAAAAGTTTGGCGTTGAGTGCAGGACCAAAATCGTTGTACTCAAGAATGCGAGTGGATCGAAATGCTGGATGAATAGGGTGTTTCCCTTCAATCCGATTGGTTTCCATCCGAACAGCAATCCAATCCTCGGGCATAATCTTATGCGCCTGCATGTAGATGACGGCATCTGCTCGTCCACCTAGTTGATGACTAACGCTTTTACCATCACTACCATCCCAGCGCCGTGCAAATTCTCTGTTCTTGTTAAGACTTGTAATAACCGCTGGGACCAGCCCATCAGGTGAAATCACAACCCGCTTGATTTTTCCTTCTAAGGCATCGTTAAACGAATACCCAAACTCCAAATACCGATCCAAGCCATCTGATTCAAGCGAGCCGAACCGAATTGGAATTTTGAAGGTATCCGTACCTTCGTCATATACCACGGCGTCGTTGCTATATTGGAATGTGATGCTATTTATAAGCTTCCTATAGCTCGAACCATCGGCACCACCCAAATGGATATCACCAGCCTGGGGCTTATTCGCTGCCAATACGACACCGCTTGAATCCCAAAGACCAATTGAAATCAGTCCCGTGGCTAATAGTAATATCAGTCTCCCCTTTTTCACTTCAACATGCCTCCCTTTTATTGAACCCAAAACAGCAAACAATTAAGTTAACCCTACCCATTCTCAAAATATTTGATATAAATTATTACATTTTGAAAGGCGAGTTCTTAATAATTGAAACAACAAGCATTATCACTTTATAATTTATGGTGAACCAAGCAATGCTTATGCAATATGTCATTAGTATAAATAAATCAATGATTGGTTCTAGTTCAAAGCTTGCCTAACGTTAGGCAAGTTTTGATAGTAACAACCTACTTGGGGAGGTAAGTTTATGGAAGAACTATTGGAAAGTAGCCTGCTCAAGCACTACGAAATCATTAGTTTTCTGCTTGACAAGGAATGGGTGACCATTAAGCAGGTGGCTGAAGAAACCCGGATCCCGGCACGCACCATCCGCCAAAATATTGGTACCATCAATCAATATATTGCCCCGGCAAAAATCGAAAGTAGCCAACGCTATGGAATTCGATTGGCTTATGACTCAGCCCATAATCCCTTATATATCTATGCAGCTATTTATCGTCAGTCAACGCGTTTTTTGATACTAGAGCAAATTTTTCTGCACCATTATTTATCAATTGCTCAATTTTCCGAAGCACTTTTCATTAGTGAATCAACATTAAAACGACATATGCAAGTTTTAAACCAGATTCTACCGCACTATGGATTTCATATTGACACGCAAACCCTAGATATTATTGGCGATGAAAAGAAAATCCACTTTTTTTATTACACTTATTTACTAGAGAGATATTGGTTTATCGATGATTTTCTGCCACAGGATGAATTAAAACTAATTGCTGCTATCATCTCAGAGTTTTTCGCACATTATCCGACACTGACAACCCCCAGATACCAGTCTTTTTCTTTTATCAACAAGTTACGCGCGACGATCTTCGTTTGCCTCAAACGCAACAGTCGCGGGCACACGTTTGAAAATGCGACCCCGGCAATCGAAAATGCAACCTTCTCGCCAGAACTGCGCCAATCAATTGCACGCTGCTATAAGATTGACTGCTCCTCATTAGTTTTCTCGCATCTGTTCTATCTCTTTTTTAATCCTCGAAATGCTTGGTCTTACGCCGATCTGCTCACTAAAACACATCAGGATGCTGAAATTCGCGCGATCCATCGCGCACTTACGCATTTTCTTGACATGGTCGTTGCAACTGAACATCTATCGTTACCAAATCGCGAACAAGTTCTACTGCGCTTGTATAACGCCATCGAATATACGTGGGGTCCGACAAAAATCCTGTACAGTCCGAGCGAAGCTTTCTTTGCGAGCATGAACCAATTTAGCAAGACTTTTATTCGTCAGGCCAGACAGACACTGGTTACTGCACTGAGAAATGAAAAAGTCAACGTTCGAATTGATGATGCTTTCATCACCAAACTGTTATTTACTTTGGTGACATCATGGGAGACGCTGCCGCTGCAATTAGAGCAAAAAGCCCCGAAAGTCCGAACCGGGCTCTTCTTCAATACGAGTTTTGAGCATAGTCACTTTTTGCTGAATGAACTCAATTACCATTTACGTTCGAACCTCAAACTCGAGCTTGTCCCGGCCAGTACCTTAGCAGAGTTAAAAACCGTTGCCCGCCAATTTGACCTGATCATTACCAATCTCCCCTTACTCAATTTGCCAAATTGCCAGGTGGTCGCCATTCAGCCTCATCCCACGCCGGAAGACTTCGATAATATTTTGGCTGCTTATAATCGGATTATTAATGCCAAAAGTCTGGAAAGTTCCGTATCGTAAGCTCCCAACGACTTTTCACGGAACCGAACGCATACAAAAATCCGTTTGACAAAATCGCTATGTCAAACGACTTTTTGCTTCTGATCGGTCTGATGTCAATCCGATATTTATGAAATGGAGGAGATAGGATTCGAACCTATGAACCCGAAGGAGCGGATTTACAGTCCGCCGCGTTTAGCCTCTTCGCTACTCCTCCATGCGATTGATATAAATCAACTTTAATAGTGTACAAAAAGAGGTTATAAAAATCAACCATTTTCAGGTAGTTTTTATAACCTCCGATACTTAATTTTTTGCTTAATCTGTCAAAGCTGCGGGCACTTCCAATGTGACTAATGTGTCGCGCCATTCCGTCAACCAGTCTGTACTTTGCCATTCAAAAAGGCGTTTAAGCCCATAGCCCAGCGGTTGATGATAATAAGTTGTCTTGCCTAGCAGCTTAGGGGCATCGCGAAAATGCTCATGACCAAACACCACGGCACTAGCCCGATTTGTCAACAGATCGCCTAGTTTTGCCGATCCCATTAACGCGGTAGCCATCTGCCATGACCGGCGATCAACTGCGTACACCATCGCACCGAGAATCGGAACAAAATGCGTGACATAAATGATCCGTTTGCCGCGATTGGCCACCAAAGCCGCTTTGGTGGTATCAAGCACCCGCTGCATCCGCTCTAAGTCACTTATCGGTGAGTCAATGGCGCTGTCGATCCAAAACGCTCGCTTCCACTGCGCATATTCAGCCGACGTTTTCGACTTTCCAAGTTGCGCAAGTGAATAATCATACCAACCGTTGTTTCCAACGATAACCGCATTCGTTCCCGGGACTGACAAAAACTTTTCGTGTAAATAAAGCGGGTCAACATCTGACTGAATTTCAGCATAGGTCGCACCCTTAACCATGTCGTGATTACCAGCTAAAAAGCGGATAATCACTTGATCGCCGACTTCCCGTTGCAATGCCTGATAGTACGCCAGCGTTTTTGTGAAATCGTTATACGTATCACCGGCATTGACGTAGACTTGATAGCCATGTTCAACGAGATAGGCTGCTTGGTGTTTCAACATTTCGAAACCATCAACATGATTAACGTCAAAATGATTATCCACGCTGATCGCAACTTTTACCATCACCACACCTCCGTTAATTTACCGGTGCGCGCCAGCCTATCACCCGCTTAATTAACCCCTTGCATCAGCTTTTCAATGCGCGGCGTGAAAAAGGCCAGTACAATCGCAAAGATAACTGAAACCAGGCCAACGACAGCAAAATAGGCAACTTCATGGCTTGGTGTATAGAAACGCACAATTTGCGCATTGACGGCCTGCGCCGATGCATCAGCTAAGAACCACATGCTCATCATTTGCGATGAATAAGCTTTAGGCGCCAATTTAGTCGTAACTGAAAGTCCAACCGGTGAAATCAGCATTTCGCCAATTTCCACAATTGCCCAGCTCATCACCAGCCACAAAGGTGAAACCTTAGCACTGCTGCCAAATAACAGGACCGGAATGACCATCCATAAGTACGACGCGCCGGCAAAAATCAAGCCCAGATAAAATTTCTTGGGCGAGGTCGGTTGGCGTTTACCGAGTTTCATCCATAACCAGGCAAATAATGGACCATATAACAGAATGAATAACGGATTCAACGTCTGAAAATTTCCAGGCAGGATTTTAAAGAATCCAAAGTCCAATTTAGTCTGCTGGGCCGCAAACAAAGCCAAAACAACTGAGCCTTGCTCCTCAATCGCCCAAAAGATCATCGCGGCTAAGAACAGCGGGATATACGCAATGACACGTGAACGCTCAGTCTTGGTCACCTTTTTGCTGCGGATCATCAAAATAAAGTACCAAACCGGCAAGCCGATCGCAACGATGGTGATCAAACTAATAACGTTTGCAATCGTCAAAGCACCTAGGCTTGCCATCACGGCTAAAATAACCGCGACAACCACCAACGCACCCACGACGCGCATCACCAGCGGCCGAATATCTTCCGGCTTTAACGGGTCAGGCGCCGTATTGTCAGCCGGATTAATATATTTACGCCCATCGATGACATAAAAGATCAGGCCAATAAACATACCGATCGCTGCCAACGAAAAACCAGCGTGGAAGTTAAACTTGTCGGCCATCCACGGCACAAAGATCGGTGCAATCAACGACCCGAAGTTAATCCCCATGACGAAGATACTGAAACCGGAGTCCCGGCGCAAATCTTCTTCAGGATACAGACTGCCAACCATTTCCGATACATTTGGTTTAAGTAGTCCCGTCCCTAAAACAATCAGCACAATGGAGCCAAATAACCCCACCGCGCCAATTGGCAAAGACAACACAATATGTCCGAGCATGATGAGGACACCGCCCCAAAAGACAGTTCGCCGCGACCCGAGCAAGCGATCGCTGATAAACCCGCCAATTGTGGCACTTAAATAAACCAGTGATCCATAAATCGACATAATCGATAAGGCTGTGGGCTGGTCGAATCCCAGACCGCCTTTTTCTACCGCATAGTACATGTAGTAGATTAAGATCGCCCGCATACCGTAATAGCTGAACCGCTCCCAGAATTCGGTCATCGACAGCGTTAATAGCCCGCGGGGATGACCCATAAACGTGCGGTTCTTTGAATTATCCAATTGAAATACATCCTCTCGCTAGGAAATGATCCTCCTAGCTGCTCTCATGACACTTCCCTCAAAATGTCAATTGATAAGTAATCATTATAGAGGTATTTTGGCATGAAGACAAATGAAACCGCAAACATGACTGAGACTTCTATGCCTTCATAGCATTTTCAAACCTAGGTTCCCTAGCTTTTTACGCTCAAGAAAGATCTTCTTCCTCGGTAAAGCAAAAAGCAGAGGTGCCCACTGCAGACACCACTGCTTTCTAGATAAACCATCAATTGTTAATCGTTATAGACATCAGTCAGCTCGTAAAGCAATCGCTGCATCTTTGTTTGATGCCATACGCGCTGGAATGTGGCCGCCGAGGACGGTCAGGATCGTGCTGATTAGAATCAGAATCACCGCATGCACGGGATTCAACTGCGCAACATTCGGCAGTTCGGTCATGCCGTACAAAATCGCATTGATCGGGAACGTCAGCAACCAGGCAATGATAATGCCCAGTATCCCTGAACTGACCCCTAGAATGATGGTTTCAGCATCAAAAACCCGGGTGACATCTTTTCGACGCGCACCTAATGCCTTCAAGACGCCGATTTCTTTGGTTCGCTCAAGTACTGACGCATAGGTTAGAATCGCAATCATGATCATCGAAGTTACCAGTGAAATCCCTGCAAAAGCAACCAGGACAATGGTAATGGCTGACATGATCCCGCCTGTCATGCTCGAAATGGTGCCGGCCAAGTCAGTGTAAACCACCTGATCGGCCTTTTTCTTACCATGGTTGAACTTGTCGAGATAACTCAAGATCTTGTCCTTATCCTTGAAACTAGTTGGATAAATCGTGATCTGCGTAGGCGTTTCCGATCCGCCCAATCCGGTAATCAGTTGATCCTTGGTGGCATCATCAATACTTTGATTGGTGAAAATATTAACGTCACTATTTCGTTGTGCTTTGACAACTGCCGAATTCTTATTCATTGCCACTAAATCTTTGGTCAACCGATCAGAATAAGCAAAACCTTGGCTCAAAAGACCATCGCTCGTCTTGGAACGGGTTCGCAAAACACCGGTTACGGTCAGCTCCCGATTACCATTTTGATTATAGGCATCAGCGTAATTTTTAGTTGGTACATAGACGCTACCACCCACATTTTGATAATAATGGTCATTGGCAATCGCCTTTAGCTTCGTCCCGACAATGTCGCCAAATTTGATTTTTTGACCATTTTTAACTGAGAAGCCAAGGTTTTTCAGCGCATTGATATTAGTCGAATTGTCCCGATCAACAATTAAAATGACGTCATTGTCGGATTTCGGATAGCTACCGGCGACAACCTCATAGTTCTTCTTGAGATAGCTTGTCTTGCCTTCACGATCTACGGGATAAACAGATGAACTGGCGCTGGAAAAACTCCGCTGTGTTTGATTGCTCGTCGGTTTGGCGGTTGAAAATTGAACCGGCTTCACCGTTCCGTTGACATTACGCAACAAATTCATTCCGGTGCCATACGTATAACCGATATTATTCGTCAATCGCTTGCTAATGCCATTCACATAGTCGATATACTTTTGATTAAGTTTGTTGGTGTGCTGTGCTTTATCACTGGCACTTTGCTTGGCTTCCACCGTTTTAGTTGTCTTAAAGGTGGAAGTTTTCGTATTATCTTCCGCCCCGGCTGTCAAGTTCACGGCAGTAGACGAAATGGTAATGGGAAATTGCGCCAACGTTTCTGACTGCGTGTTATCGATTTGCTTTTGAAAACCCGAAGAAAGGGCCAGAACCACTGCTATCCCGATAATCCCGATACTTGATGCGAATGCCGTCAGAAAAGTGCGACCCTTCTTCGTCATGATATTGGTAAAAGATAACTTCAGAGCCGTCAGATAGCTCATTTTAGTGCGGCGTAAATCAAAGTGTCCGGTTTGCTCCTCAACATCATATGGTTTTGAATCAGATAGAATTTTACCGTCTTTAAATTCAATAATGCGTTGGGCATAATCATGCGCCAGTTGAGGATTGTGGGTGACCATAACGACTAAACGTTCCCGCGACAAGTCGGCAATCAATTGCATGATTTCCTGACTGGTTTCGGTATCCAACGCGCCAGTCGGTTCATCGGCCAACAAAATTGACGGTTCCGAAACAATCGCCCGCGCAATCGCAACCCGCTGCATTTGCCCCCCAGACAGTTGGTTAGGTTGTTTTCCCATGTGTTCCTTCAAACCAACCTTAACTAGCGCTGCCTCAGCCTTTTTGCGCCGCTCACTGGCAGAAACCCCGCTCAACGTGAGTCCCAACTCAACATTTTCCAAAATGCTAAGGTGCATGATTAAGTTATAGCTTTGAAAAATGAAGCCAACCGAGTTGTTACGATAAGCATCCCAGTCAGATTCTTTGAAGTCTTTGGTTGACCGGCCATGTAACAATAAGTCGCCTGAATCATAACGATCAAGGCCACCGATCACGTTCAGTAGCGTTGTTTTACCGGAGCCGCTGGGACCAAGGATGGCCACAAACTCCTGCTCCCGAAACTGCACCGAAACATCATCAAGTGCTTTCGTGGTGTAATCACCGGTTTGGTAATATTTTTTTATATGCTTTAGCTCTAGCAAAGACCATTCTCCTCTACAACAAGTGACAACGCGCCGAAATGAAATAACTTGCCATATCTTAGCATACTTACCCAGCACTTGATAATCGGTCTAAAGCCCAAAATGAAAATCAGTCCCGACTTGGCACCCATTTTGGCGAAAAAAAGACCGAATCATCACACAATACCTTGCCGATTCGGTCAATTCAGTCACGCCATCCGTCTGGTTCAGGATTGGACTTTCATCAGCGGCTGCCAATAAATTAAGTCCAAGCTATGATCCGGATAGATGTAATAACTGATATTTAATTTTGAAAAAGGATTTGCCATTGCCATTAAGTAAATGGGTTGCGGTGCATGCGCCAATCCAGCAACTGAAACAAGAATGTACTTGGCCATCTGTTCAAACAGGGGTTGGGTCAACCCGGTTGTTAGCTCAAAATCCAAGTCAACGTAAATCAGCTCTTTTGTTTGTCGCGTGAGGCTGATCCGATGAATGGGTAATCCGCCAAAATTACCGTCTTGATTGAGTTCATCGACCATTCGTTTAATTTCCTGATGCTTAAACTGCGGCCGTGCAAACATCATGCGCCAAATTGCCAAGTCGTCACCCCCTTGCCTCAATTATGCCACATTGACGCAAGAACGCGGACTAAAAGATCGGATCAAGAATCTTGGAAAAAGCCGAATCAATTTGAGCCCGAGCTGCTTGCTGTTCGGCTAATCCGGCCGCAAATCGTTCATGATCTACCTGATCCGTGTCGATCGCCTGCAACATATTCAAAACGCCGCTGCGAATACCACAAAGACCACTTACCAATACCTTATGAAAGGCAGCATAGTTGCATGGTGCTGACTCGGCATTGACACTATCTACAAAATTACAGAACTTAATGACATTTTTGGTGAAATAAAGTCGCAAGCGGTCGAGACTTTCGCTTGCATAGCAGTTTCTTTTCTCGATGTTCTTGCATGTGTGGACGTACTCTTTAAAAACAGTCTCAAACACGAGAAGGCGTTCCAGATTTTGATTAATTACTTCAACATAACTAGGCTCATTGCTTACTGCATACATTTAAAAGTCCCTCCTAATCTTGTGAGTTCATCAACTTACAGACTTAATTATACCTGTTAATGGCTTATAATCAATATAATTACATGCTAATATTTAAATACCTAACGTTATATAACCGCTACAAAGGCCATTATTATTGGGATTTGCAGACATGACACCAGTCTGTGAAAACCGTTTTCCCTGACATTGCACGCAATGTATCTATTTGTGAAAACTTGTTTTATCTATGCCTTATCACCCTGTCTTGACAGGGTGATTTCTTGAAGGCAGCCATTTAGTATCTACTTGCATTAAAAATAAGATAACGAAAATATTTTTTGGATATTTTGCATTTATATTTTAATATTTTCCAACAATCGTGCAAATCCCAGCCATAAAGATTCTAATTGCAGGGTCGGTTATAAAACGAAGATGTTTCCAATTCGAGGCAGTTAATAGCATGTTTTAAAAACATCACCTATAATCGAGTCAAGAAGCCTGCAAGTTAAAAATCTTATGGTCAAAACTCAAAAATCGAGTTGCGAAAACCTTTTTAATTTGTCACCGCACTTATTTGATTCTTGGGAGGATTTTACATTGAAGGGTTATCCAAAGAATTACCCCTTAGATTCACGGACTTTCTTCGGCGTTAATGCCATGGGGTTGATCAGCACAACCGCGTATTATCTTTATACTGCTGTTTTGATGATGTTTATTACCGATTATTCCGGGATTTACACCAACGTCCCTGGCAAAGCAGCGGCAGTCGCCACCACGCTATTATTCGTTGGACGGCTCTGGGATGCCATCAATGACCTTTGGACTGGTTATTTGATTGACATTTCACCCAGAACTCGTTGGGGAAAATTTAAACCGTATGTTTTGGTTGGAACCTTTTTTACCGGTATTTTGGGCATGATGTTGTTTCACATTCCCCAAAACTTAAGTGATTTCGGCAAAGAAGTCTACCTCTACATCACCTATTTCTTATTTATGTTTTCAGCAACCATTATCGTCACGGTTCCGCTGACCAGCACCATGTCCGCTGATCAGGAAATTCGGGCTAAATTAATTTCCTGGCCACGAATTACCAGCAATGTTGTCGGTGTGGTCTTCGCGTTTTTTATGGCGATTGCCAGCTTCTTGGGAACTAAGAAAAGTTCAAATATTCCATTGACCGTAGATTTGATCATCATTCCATTTTTAATCATCTCGTTAATTGGCGGCTTCATGGTCAAAGAAGGGCCTGTTGCGGAAGGAACCAAGCCGCCAAAGTTACGTGATGTCGGACGGATGGTAAAAATCAATAAGCCATTTCGCGTCAATCTCTATTTCACTTTTGTTGGCGGCTTTGTCTGGGCGTTACTGACGGCAACATCGCTTTACTACATTAAGTACGCATTCGGCGTTGCCAACTTAGGTATTCAGTCCATGTACTTCGGGCTCCTGACCTTAGTCACCCTAATCGGCGGTACGTTAATTTCCCAAAAAGCCATGAAATATATGTCAGCACTTCGAGGCGTTCAAATCTGCTATTTGGGAATGGTTCCGTTTCTGCTAATCATGTTTGCGATCAATGAATTTCAGGTCATTCATAATCCTTGGCTTTTCTATCTTCTTATCGGAATTGTCATGACCCTAGCCGGCGCCCAATTTGTGCCAGCTAACCTCATCATCATGGAAACCATGGATTATAATCGACTTAAACTCAATTCGGGAATGGAAGCAACGATCAATGCGGTTAACATGTTTCTCCAAAAGCTGCAGTCGGGTTTGGCAACAATTGGCGTTGGATTAGCCTTATTGTTAGTTGGCTATAATGCGCAAATACTGGAAAAAGCCACCCGCATCCCCGACAGTTTGCTTAAAAGCCTGGGGGTAGTTTTATTCGGTTTACCTGCAGTCTTTTCGCTTGTAGCTTATCTTTTAACGAAGCAATACCCATTGCAAGGTGAGGCGCGGACCCAGATGTATGCGGAATTGGCCGCGAAAACTGCAGCTGCAAGTCAAAAAAAAAATAAGCAGGTCTAATTGTTAGTTACTTGAATTGAGCATGCTGTTACACGCTCACATCATAACGCGCTCCCCGGCGCAGAAGTCGGAGTGTAAGGACCTCAGGCGCAATGGCCAAAGACCGGCCATCACGCCTGAGGCCACTTACACTCCGACTTCTAACCGCGCCGGCTCGCGCTCACTGGAGGTATAGTTTATGGTTAAACCATCACCTGTCAATATTCACCGCGACGATCCCCCTGCTTGGTTTAAACAAGCAGATTTCGGCATTATGATTCACTGGGGGCTTTATAGTGTCCCGGCTTTTGCGCCGACCAATGTGCCGGATTATGATACTTTCATCAAAAGTAAGCCGCTGAAGTTCTTTTTTGCTAATCAACCGTATGCGGAATGGTATGCCAACAGTATCTTGTTTCCTGACAGCCCCGCTGCCCGTTACCATCGTGAACATTATGGCAATGCGCCTTACTCGGACTTTGCCAAAACGTTTAAGCAAAGTGCCCAGCAAGTCGATGTTGATGCCTGGGCGGATGCCTTTGCCAATGCCGGCGCGAAGTATGTGGTCATTGTGACAAAGCATCATGACGGATTTGTGCTGTATGACACCGACGTAGCGAATCCGTATCAACCTGATTATCACCTTGACTTTGATTTCGTTGGCCAATTAGCACAGGCAGTTCGCGCCCGCGGTATGCATTTCGGTACTTATTATTCTTCATTGTTAGACTGGACCTTCCCGCACGTGCCCATCGCTGATTACGGTTCACTGATGTTAGGAAATGACCGATCAAAAATTTATAACCAGTACGCACGGGCGCACTGGCATGAACTGATTGACCGCTATCACCCGGATATTTTGTGGAGTGACATCGGCTATCCTGACGATCCGGGTTTGCCTGACTTATTCAGGTATTACTACGATCAGGTTCCTGACGGCTTAGTCAATGACCGCTGGCGCCAATTTCCCAACTGGCTGCGCAATAAGCCAGGGCGGGCGGTTTTTAATATCGCCGCAAAGTACGTCATGAACCAAGAACACAAACATCCCGGTGATGTCGGCGAGCTCAAATATTACGATTATCGGACACTGGAATATAACAGTGACTGGAAGGAAAATAAGCGCTACTTCGAAATGACTCGCGGTATGGATAAAAGTTTTGGCTACAACCAATTCAGCCAATCTAAAGACTACATCACAACCGCCGCAGTCAAAAAGCTGATCGCAACACTCCATCCTAAACGTGGCCGTTTACTACTTAACGTCGGCCCCGATCGCTATGGCACCATTCCACCGTACCAGATGAAAATACTGCAGCAACTTAGTGATCGTTAACGCTCCAATCCAAAACGTATTAAACCGAGCTATGTTCAGTCATCACCACAACAAAAAACGCTAGGAACATCGGCCACTGTCAGACGGTGCGATTCCTAGCGTTTTTTAATTCAGATTATTGAACCAGCCCTTCAGCAGGGTGCGCTTAATCATGGCGTTAAAACCATTTAGCTCAGCTGATTAATCGCCGCCCAGCTTGCCAATGCTTCTGGATGAAAGCCGCTCCAAGTAGCCAGCACATCCCCGGTCTCATCGTCACGAACACGGACAACCGGAAACCGATCATAACCATCCGCTCGAAATTTAACGACTTTCTGGGCACTCCAAGCACGTTTCAACGGATCTTCCGCACTCGTATCCACCAAGTTCGATTCACCGCGCTGATTCGTGGTGCGAAAATGCTGATGATGAGCCAGCAACCAGCGTTTCGTCAAGCGGCACGATTCGCACTGGGGCTTTTCATATACCACAAAGTGAATAGCCATACGCATTTCCTCCCTTACTCATGCTTATCCTCGATCTGGGTCTAAAGCGCATGTCTCATTTTGTTTCTACTATCCCTTATTCCGGCTATTTTTGCAATGACAACTCATCAAATTCAGTGTGCACATGGCTGTTTGGAAACCAGCCGTACCAGCATTTTCAAGAATAGCAAGCAGGTTCCCCTTGATAGGCCGCTTGTTGCTCCTGGGCGAGCCGCTTTTACAGGCATCTGATTATGATCATTCAACTAAGGCAGCCGCGACTTTTTCCAAAGCCTGAGTTGCTGCAAGCGGTAAGCGATCATACCCGTCAGCCACTGTTGCTTTATCGGCTAAAAATGTCAAGCGATCATCCAATCGTTGCCGTAATAAGGCCCGATAAGCCGAATTGCTAAAGTCCACCGCAAAATTTGGCAGGCTCAAATAGCGCATGGCAGGCAATGGACCAAATGGTTTAAACGCCGCCGTCCCATCCACAATCGCGGCAATCGCATCCAATGTATCGCTTGGTTTGACTTTTTGTCCCTGGAAAAAACCGGTATTAAGAATGTAACAAGCCATGCCGCGTTGCTGGAACAAATCATAGAAATCCTGATAATCCTCTCCCAGCGGATAACTACGAAAAGGATTGGCAAACGGTTCAATGACCAACTGTTCCCGATCGACATCGGCACGCACATTTTCGGCTGTGGAGCGTTTAGTGGCCAAAGTTGCCCCAAAAGCTGCGGCTAAGCTTGGATCCTCCACTTTGACAACCGGCGGCAAAGCGTCATCTTTCATGATCCAGAAAATGGCGTCAACGCTCTCCACCAAATGATCCACCCGATTAGGCGTCACATAACGCGATTTAACGGTCCGACCATTCCCGTTACGAATATCTTGGGTCACCAACGTCTTCTTACCGTGATCATCCAGCGTAACGCCAACATTTTGAACCGTTAGAAAATAACGCGTATTCGGGTCGCTCATTGGATAATCCTGGGTTTTATCAAAATATGCCGGTTCAAGCGCGGTGGTCGCACCGGTCTGCCGATCAATGACAAACGCATCATCGTGTAACACCTTAACCGGATACCGGTCACCATGACTGGTCAGGGTGATGGTGGACTTGCCGGAGCCTGACAAGCCAAACGCTGCCATCGTGAAGGTACCATCTTGCCGCTGATACTGCTTCATCCCGCCATGACAGGCAACAAACCCGTTTCGATGCGCTGTTGCCCAAGCCAGTGTCAGCGTTCCCTTCTTCAATTCGCCAAAATACCGCAAGCCTAAAATAATGGCGGCATTATGCAACGGATCAAAAATTGCCAAGCCGTCCGGATAATCCGGATGATGCCAGTCAGGATCAGCATAAAGATAAAGATCATCTTCTGGAAGCGGCCGCGACTGCTCATATTGCTGCGTTGCTTCAGGCGTTTTAATCTGAAAGTTCAGCAAATAAGTGTAAAGGTTGTTGGCGTAGGTTTCCGGCACCATCAAATGCGCCTCAACTGCGAAATCAGCCGACAAGCCAACAACCACATGTCCACTCAAAAATGATTTGCGTGTACCTGCAAAGACCGCCTCGCGTGCAATTTTCGTCAGCTCAGCAGTATCAACCCCGGGCTGGCCGATGATACGACGTGCGGCTGCCGTGCGCCCCACCACCTGTCCGTCATTTGCAACCAGAACTCGGGCATCTTCAGGCAATCCAAGCTCACTGGCATGTTGAACCGGCAAATCGGTTACGATGACACCAGGTGCTTTTTTAGCCAACGCATAGGCTGCTGCAATCGTCGTCACCGCCTGAACATTGTTACCATAAAAAGCCGTTTCGACCGTTGCCTTGAGCGCGGAAAAATAGCCGCTTGTTGCTGTCACATCACTGACTGGAAACTTCTGCTTACTCGTCATGGTTGCATCCCCCTAACCGCTCGGATTCTCCTCAAAATTCACCAAAAGAAAAACCCGAACTTCATCCATTTGAAAAGGCTTTCACAACCTGATTATACAGACTTGTCGCAAACAACGCGAATTTTAAAATAGCCGCTGCAGCTAAAAATTAAGCCGTAAGCATCACCCAACAACCGTTACGGGTAGGGTTGGATAAATCCCGTCGCCTAAGCTTTACGCTGCTTGTTGGCCTGCATCACTTTAGCATGATCAATTAAAGGACAGCCAATATCTTCACACTGACTGCAGCCGCCTGCTTTATTTTTACGGAAAAAGGTCCGGTACAAAACCACTGCAATCGTCAACACAACTAAGCTACCAATTATCCATGTTGCCATGTTCAAGACTCCTCGTATATTTAAATTACAACCAAGTTTTCTATCATGACTGGTTCAATAGCTCGCAGCCATTGCCGATACTGGGCGCTTGAGCCACAAACCGTAAATGATGAGTCCTGCTGCAAGCCCTACTAATACGATGCTCAACCCACCTGCTTGGCCAGTGAAAATCAGGCTGCTTTGATAAACCAACATGGTCAATAAGTACGCCACCCCGGTTTGATAGCCAACAGCCCACCATGTCCACCGCGCATCGCCAAATTCTTTATACATCGTTCCAATAGCCGCAAAACATGGCGCGCACAACAGGTTAAACATCAAAAATGCATACCCTGCCATCGCTGGATAAGTCGCGCATAACGTCTGGGAAAAGCTCCCGGAACCACTAGCACCAAAACTAATGTGCAGGGTTCCGACGCAATTTTCTTTTGCAATCAAGCCGGCTAATGTAGCGACCGTTGCATGCCAATCACCAAAACCCAATGGCGCAAACAGCGGTGCCAATATGCCGCCGATTGCTCGTAGCATACTGTGATTTTCCGAAACCATCTGCAAAGTGAAATTAAAGTTCGACAAAAACCACAACAAGACACATGACAGAAAAATAATCGTTCCAGCCTTATGCACAAATGCCCGTGCGCGCGACATCACACTGCGATAAAGGTTGGTCAGCCGAGGCAAATGATACGCCGGCAACTCCATCACAAACGGTGCAGGCGGGCCGGCAAATAAAGCCGTTTTCTTTAAGAAGATGCCGGAACAAACAACCGCGACAATCCCCATGAAGTACGCTGACGGCGCCACCCAGCTATTGTTGGGGAAAAATGTGCCGCTCACCAATGCGATCACGGTTAATTTTGCCGAACATGGCATAAACGTGGTCAACATGATACTCATGCGTCGATCCTTTTCACTTTCAATGGTTCTGGTCGCCATAATTCCCGGAACGCCGCAGCCAGTCGCAATCAGGATCGGAATAAAACTTTTTCCGCTTAAATTGAAACGTCGGAACAACCGATCCATCACAAAAGCAATGCGCGCCATATAGCCACAGTCTTCAAGGATGCCCAGACACAAAAACAACATGATAATCTGAGGCAAGAACCCCAAGACCGACCCAATGCCACCGATTAAACCATCCACGATTAAACCGGATAACCACGGTGCAACTGCCCAGCTTTTCAACGTCCCGCCGACCACACTCGGAAGCCAGCTGCCAAACACCGTATCATTCAGATAATCGCTGCCAATGGTTCCAATCGTCTGAATTGAAAGATAATAAACCGCCCACATAACGACAACAAAGATCGGTAAAGCCAGATAGCGATTCGTCACAATCCGATCAATCCGATCACTCATCGACATCACAAAATCATCTTGATCAACCACACACATGGCAATCACCCGCGCAATGAAGTCATATCGTGCGTTGACAATGATGCTGTCACTGGCGTCTTCAAAAATATGCTCCGCCGTATGTAAAATCTCCGTGACCTGTTTTTGCTCTGCAGGTGAAAAAGCCAATTTTTCCATGACTTGCGGATCGTTTTCAAAAATCTTGATTGCATACCACCGCACCCGTTCTTGGGGAACACGATCGCCAATAACTTCTGCCAACATCGTTAAGGCTGATTCGAGTCGCGGATCGTACTCGGGAAACGTATACGGCTTCGGTAGCGGTGCTTGGATGGTCTGAACCAATTCCTGCAATGCAGCGGTTTTAGTTGCATTCGTGCCAATAACGGGTACTTGGAGTGCATAACTTAATTTTTTCAAATTAATGCTGCGATGGCCGTTTTTTTCCAGCACATCCATCATGTTCAGCGCCACAATCAACGGCCGACCAGTCTCCATCACTTGCAACGTTAAATACAGGTTACGTTCAAGATTGGTGGCATCAACGACATTTATCACCAGATCCGGTTGATTGTCGAGTAAAAAATCGCGGGTCACAATTTCTTCGCTGCTGTATGGCGACAAGGAATACGTTCCTGGTAAGTCCTCTAGCACCAAGGCATGATTGGCTTTAAGCCGGCCTGATTTGCGTTCGACGGTTACGCCGGGCCAATTACCAATATGCTGTTTAGAACCGGTCAGCGCATTAAACAAAGTTGTTTTACCACTGTTAGGATTTCCTACGAGTGCTAAAGTTTCATGCATGTCCATCGGCACCCACCTCCGTTACGAGCACATGAGCTGCATCTTGCTTGCGAATACTCAGCTTATAACCGCGAACCGCAAGCTCAATCGGATCACCTAAAGGCGCAATTTGGTGAATCTTAACCAGTGTTCCCTTTGTCAATCCCATATCCATCAAGCGATGACGCAACGGGGGATCACCCTTAATCGTGCGAATCAGGCCCACTTGATTCAAAGCTAACTCCCCCAACGCAACAGCAGGCTGATGGTCATCCATGGCAAACGGCTGCACCACGAGTAAACCGGCAATCTCATCACTAATCGCCAATCGCTGTCCTTGGAAAAAAATAACCAACCCGGTAGCTTTATTTGCAGGCTGCACCACCGTCAGCTTCTTAACAATCGCAAGTCCCATTTCAGCAAGATGGCGCCGCAAAGCAGCACTCCCCCCGACACTCATCAATAGATAAGCCCCGGACTGATTAACATCAAGCAATGCCTGCATATAAACCACCTCCAAAAATGAGTGAGCGCGACCCAGCGCGGTTAGGGATCGGAGTGTAAGCGGCCGCCTTTGACCATTGCGTACGAGGCCTTCCACGCAAACTCCTGCGTCCGGAAACCTGTTCCACCTGTTCCAGAATCAAACGACCATCAACAAAGCTCATCGTCATACAAAGCCAACATTTTCGCCAATCGAACTCGTTTATTTCTTTACTTTGATTTCGCTAAAACCGCTTTAGCAACTGTCGCAACGTAATGCAGTTGCCCCTCAGTTGTCGGATGGGTTTTATCCGCTGTAAGCCAATTATCGTGTCCCGCCGAAGCAGCATACCAATCGACAATATGTAAATTCGAATAACGTTTTGCCATTTTCACAAGATCACGATTAACTTCATTTGTCCACTTGGCATCTGAACGAACATTGATCCAATACACCTGTCGCTTACTGCCAATACTGGTCATAATTGACTGAAAAGCTTCATCTGTAAACGTACCATTCGTACCCAACCCAATAATAACCGTATCGGCTAATCTACCAGACGCCGCGAGTGACTTAAAAAGCTCTGGCGCCTGATAAATTTGCCGGCTAACCGTTGCGTCCAGATCAACCTTGGGGAAGATTTCTTTATACAGATAAGCGCTACCCAGCATCACTGAATCCCCGACTGCTGTGATCGGCATCTGTTTAGCGACTTGAACCTGATGATAACTAAGTCCTTCATCAGCAAAATCTTTATAAACCGGGTCTTCTGCCTTTCGGGATGACGCCTCGGCTTGACTGGCTTTGGCAACCGAGCGTGAACGCGCAACCGAACGCGCTTTAACCCGCGATGATGAGGCTGCCTGCTGCGCCCTTGCTTGCGCCTGCTGGTTAAGTCCAAACCAGATACCTCCAGCGATCAAGACCACAGCTAGTAAGACAACCGGCCAAAGCCACCCTTTTGTTAAACGTGTTCTTTGTCTATGCATCTCGCACCCCTTCGATCATTTTGTTACCGTTTGATCATAGCATATATAAGCGCCTAACAGGGTCGAAAATTGTATCGAAAAAAGGACTTTTAGACTCTGGCACTTTTAGAATTCGGCTACATTTAACGTCTCAAATAGAAGCAGCTATCTACGGTTTTTTTGGCACGTTTTACCTTAAGAACTGATATACTAAAAAGCAACTAGCTGGTTAACAGTTAGCACTCGTTTTTAAAAATGGAGATGACCAGCGTGACAAAAACACTATATTTGATTGGCGGACCTATGGGGGCCGGTAAGACAGCCGTTAGCGAACAACTGGTTAAGCGGTTGCCTCAAGCGGTGATGCTAGACGGTGACTGGTGTTGGGCAATGGATCCATTTGTGGTGAATGATGCGACCAAAGCGATGGTAATGGATAATATCCACCATTTACTGAACGCGTTTATTCAAGCACCGGACTTGATTAATATTGTGTTTTGCTGGGTAATGGACGAACAAGAAATCATTGATGATGTTTTGGGTGGTTTGATGCTGAAAAATGTTCAAGTGGTAAATGTATCGCTGATGCCCAGTGCAGAGAAATTAAAGCGAAATATTACTGCTGATATTCACGCTGGCATTCGAACGGCGGATGCTATTCCGAAGGCCATTGCGCGATTGCCAAAGTATACAACCGTCAATAGCACTAAGTTGGATACAACGGCTCTTGTCCCCGCCCAAACTGCGGCAATGATCAGCAAACTATCCCATTAAGCTGATTCCTGCTGTAGTGATCGCCGAATGTAAGGTCAAACTGATTTATAGCCTTGTACAAAACTTTTGTGGCATTTTAGAATCTTTTCTAAATTCGCAAACGTCTCTGTAGAATCTGAAAAATCTAAAATAATTTTGTCGCACAAAAAGTCTTTACAGCGCAATACTGCTCCTGTATAATCTTACTTGTTGTTCAGCGATGGCCCGTTGGTCAAGTGGTTAAGACACCGCCCTTTCACGGCGGTAACATGGGTTCAAATCCCGTACGGGTCATTATGCCGGCTTAGCTCAGTTGGTAGAGCATCGGTATCGTAAACCGAGGGTCAGGTGTTCGAGTCACCTAGCCGGCATCATACAACTTAAATCGCAGATGCACTGGTAAAACCAGTACGTCTGCGATTTTTTTAATCAAGTTCTGATCCGGAAAACCATCATTTTTGCGCCAATGGCCGTTTAATTTTCAAAAAGACCACTATTAAGGGCTTACAAGGTGGTATGAGTCATCACCAATTTCACAAAAACAAATCAGTCTGAATGCGGATTAGTTCTATATATTGATGTCAATTGTCTTTACCGTTGTATTGTTAACTTTCTAGTATTTAAACAAATTTGCGGAAAAAGATGACTAACTTTAGACTTGTTTAATTGTCTATCTACTTTTAGTAAGTGTATCATAAACAATGAAACGACTCGCCACGAAAGGATGTTGTGATACATGAAAATTGCGATTATTGGTGCTACCGGCAATGCGGGGTCGGCTATTTTTAAAGAAGCCTTGAAACGCGGCCATCAGGTGACTGGCTATGTTCGCCACCCAGACAAGGGAGTTGGCATCTTACCACCAGACGCGGAATTAATACAGCAAGACGCGTTTACACTTACGCACAACGAATTACAAAATTATGATGTTGTCGTCGATGCTTTTGGCACCACCGTGGACCAAGCCTATCTGCACATCGACTTGGCCGACCACCTGATTCATGAACTGCGCGAGACTACTTCCCCACGCATCGTTTTTATTCTCGGTGCTGGCAGCCTAGAAACTGACGGAGGACGTCTCTATGACTTGTTAAAGAAAGACCCCCACGCTCCTTCCTTCATCAACACGCCTAAGAATCAGCTCAGAGAATATCAGTTGTTGCAATGGACTGACAACGTTAACTGGCTGGGTATTTCACCAAGTATGATTTTTCAACATGGCCCGGCAACCGAATACGTGCGCGGCGACAATACCCTTTTAAAAGACAGTCAGGGAAAGTCGGTATTAAATAGCGGCACATTAGCAGTAGCACTGCTGGATGAATTAGAGCAGCCAACGATTAAGCAAGCACGCTTTACTGCCCGCAATGCTTGATAAGTGATTTTCAAGTTCAAAAAGGATGAGGATCAATTGATACAAGTCAGACTAACTGTTCATTATATTGATGAAAACGGTAAAGCACTAGGTCCGGATAATCACTTAATGAACTCGAGAGACCATCATTTTCGCCTAACCGCACCGCCATTGATTGGCTATGATTTTCAAAAAGCAATCCTTCCTAATGGCCAACATGTTAAGGATCCGACTGTGGCTGGCACCATGAGCGGCGAAACCCCGGAGCTTACCTTTGTCTATACAACCGCCGACTCGCTCATCCACCAACCTAAGCCAGCCACACTTGTGATTAAATACCTTGATAGTCACCAAAAACCGCTTCGTGATGTGCAAGTTCTACACACCAAAACCGGTCATCAATTCAAGCTTACCGCACCGAACTTTTCAGGGTTTCATTATCACCACGCATTGCTTCCCGGAGGTATGGTGATGTCCGATAAAACTGTCACAGGACGATTAATCCGATCACATAACGAGCTGATTTTTACGTACCAGCCAACCTAAGGCAACAATTCCAATAAAATAGCTTCGATCTGACTGTTAATCTGTCATGATCGAAGCTATTTTATGTTATTGCTGGCCCGTTAAGATACTCTGCAATGAACTCGTATCACCTTGTTGTTGCAATGACTTGGCATCTTGATAGGCCTGATAATAATCACCAGAAGCAATTGCCTGGCGAATCGGTGTCACCGACTGTTCTTTAAAGAGGACAGTTGCAGCTAACTTTGCTTGATCCTGATTAACACCCGTCGCCTTTTGAAGCAATGTAGCCGCCTGGTCCTGATCCTGCGCAGCTTTCATAATCGTACTCATTTTCGTTTCTTTTATCGTATCAGCTGCTCGCTGTAAAACAGCATCTGTTGCCGGGTTGCCGGTTTTTTGAGCAGTAATACCTGACACAATCCGTGCTTTAACTGCACTGTCAGCTGGTGTGTCGTTACCAGTGACATTGCGAATCGTGTTATTAATCTGCGGAAAGAAAAAGATCCCGCACACAGCCATTAGTACAATAAGACCCGCGACAATCGAAAAAATTTTCAAGCCACGATGACGATGCTTTTTCTGCTGACGTATTTGCAATCGTTTATCCAAAAATGACACTCCCTTCACTTACAAGGACTCATATTAACATGATGCCAATTCACGCAGAGGCGGTCAAGCTAGTGAACTTTAGTAGCCACTCGTTGTTAAATTTCCCGACTCGGAATCATAGGTTAATGCAAGCCAAAGTCACGAGACCATTTACCCTTCTGAAAATAATATAGAAAAAAGGCATCCACTCATTGATGGATGCCTTTATGAG